>NZ_JASKYT010000037.1:0-30656 GCF_041028275.1 Streptomyces sp. PU-14G | reverse complement strand
CCCGGAAGCCGACTCGACCGACGACCCGCGCCGACCGCGCCGACCGCGTCGCCCACGCCGACCCGCGAGGCGCGCCGACCGCCGGGGCCCCACCCACACCGCGCTGGAGAGAACGCATGGTGAACGACACGCTGGAAAAGACCGCCCCCGGCGCCCAGGAGCACCGGTGGAGCAAACGGCTCGTCCTCTGGGCGGCCGTTCTCACCCTCGCCAACGTCCTGGCCGACGTGGCCATCGGTTCGCCCATGATGGTCCTGCCCCAATTACTGGAGCACTTCGACACCGACCAGGCCGCGTGGCTGAACGCGAGCGCGATGCTGGCCGGGGCCATCTGGTCGCCCCTGCTGGCGAAGACCTCCGACATCTTCGGCAAGCGCCGGATGCTCATCGGCACGCTGCTCCTCGCCTGCACCGGAGCGCTGATCTGCCTCGTCGCCCCCAACGTGTGGATCTTCCTGGCGGGACGCTTCGTCCAAGGCGCCGCCTTCGCCGCGGTCTTCCTCACGGTGGCCCTCGCACGCCAGATCTGCACCCCGCGGGTGGCGATGGCCCTGGTCGGGCTCGTGACGTCCGGCTCGTCGGTCGTCGGCATCATCGAACCGTTCCTGATGCAGCCGGTCATCGACGCGTTCGGCTACCGGAGCGTGTTCGTCGTCGCGGCGCTGCTCGCCGCGGCAGCCGCGCTCTGCGTACGGTCCCTCATCCCGGAGTCACCGATCCGCAGCACCGGCCGGATCGACGTGGGCGGTGCGCTGCTGCTCGGCGGCGGCCTCGGCGCGGTGCTCGCCTACATCAGCCTCGGCAGGGAACTCGGATGGCTGTCCGGCGGCATGATCGCGCTGCTGGTGGCCGGTGCCGCCGCGTTGACCGGGTGGGCGTTCCTCGCGCTGCGGGTCGACGAACCCGTCATCGACATCCGGGCCCTCACCCGACCCATCCTGCTGACGCTGCTGGCCCTGGTGCTGGCGGCAGGCTCCTTCCGCAGCATGCTGCAACTGACCAGCATCGTCGCCCAAGTGGACCCCGGCCTGGGGCTCGGCTACGGGCTGGGCGACGGAGAGGCGGTCGCGGTGCTGCTCGCCACGCCCAATCTCGGCATCGTCATCGGCGGCACGTGTGCCGGATGGCTCGCGGGGCGGTTCGGTCCCGCGCTGCCCCTCCTCGGCGGCATCGCCGTCGGCAGCGTGGCGACCTTCGCGATGCTGTCGGGCGTCTCGGTGCTCCCGCTGGCGATCGCCTGCGGCGCCCTGGTCGGCATGGCCGCCGGCGCGATCGGCGCCTCCGGCTACAACCTGGCCACCAGCATCGAGGCGCCCACACAGCAGGGCACGATCGCCGGTGTGGTGTCGGTCGTGCTCGCCCTCGGCTCGGTCGTCTTCACCTTCGCCGGCGGCGAGGTGCTCAAAGCCACCCGCGTCACCGGCACCCTGGCCGACGGCGCACCGGTGAGCACGGCGACCGGCGTGCACCTCTACGTGGCGATGGCGGGAGTGCTCTTCGTCCTCGCCGCGGTGCCCGCGATCATGCTCGTGCGCAGCCGCTCCGCCACGCCGGGCACACCGGGTACACCGGGCACGCCGAGTGCACCGAGTGCGCCGACCGCGCCCGAGACGCCGGTGCCTCCGGCTACGGCTACGGTCGGCCCGTAGCCCGGCGGCCAGGTAGCCCGGCGGCCCGGCGGTCCCGGTAGCCCAGCGGTCCCGGAAACCAACCCGCAGGCCTCCGGAATACCCCCGCTCGCTGCGGGGGTTGAGGGAGGGACACCTCGTGCGGGGCGGCGTCCTCCCCGGGCGGCAGCCAACCGCTCCTGGAGCGAGGGCGAGCGAAAGACAGGTGAGAGATGAAATCCGTCCTGCGGACGGCTGCCGGTGGCCCCGAGGTGCTGCGGCTCGTGGAGCGTCCGGTCCCCGAGCCCGGGCCCGGGGAGGTACGGGTCCGGGTGCACCTCTCGGGTCTCAACCCGACCGACTGGCGCAGCCGCAGACGCGCACTGCCGCCCGGCATGAGCGAGCAGGTGCCCCATCAGGACGGTGCCGGAGTGATCGACGCCGTCGGCCCTCACGTGGATTCGGAGCGGGTCGGGCAGCGCGTATGGATCTGGGAGGCCGCGTGGGAACGGCCCTGGGGAACGGCACAGCAGTACACGCTCGTCCCCGACCGGCAGGCCGTCTTCCTGCCCGACCACGCCCCGTTCGCACTCGGCGCGGCGCTGGGCATCCCGGCCCTGACCGCTCACCGCGCACTGACCGTCCACGACGGCGGGCCGGCATGTCTCGCGCCCGGCGCCCTGCGCGGCGCGACCGTGCTGGTGGCCGGCGGCGCCGGCGCGGTCGGCAACGCAGCCGTCCAGCTCGCCCGCTGGGCCGGGGCGCGCGTCGTCACCACGGTCAGCGGCCCCGCCAAGGCCGCGCTGGCACGCGCGGCCGGTGCGCACGAGGTCGTCAACTACCGCACCCAGGACCCGGTCGCGGAGGTACTGGCCTTCGCGCCCGAGGGCGTCGACATCGTCGTGGAGGTCGCACCGGGCGCCAACGCCGCGCTCGACCTCGCGGTGGCCGCGCCGGGAGCCGTGGTGGCCTACTACTCGGGCGGCGAGGACGAACAGCTGTCCGTCCCGGTGCTCTCCTCGCTCCCGGCGAACCTGCGTTGGCAGAGCGTCTTCATCTACACCGTGCCGTCCGCGGCGAAGGAACAGGCCCTCACCGACGTCGCGGCGGCCGTGGACGCGGGCGCGCTGCGCGTGGGCGAGGAAGCCGGACTGCCGCTGCACCGCTACCCGCTGGAGCGCGTCGCCGACGCCCACGCCGCGCTCGAACAGGGCGTCGTCGGGAAGGTCCTGCTCGACGTTCCGTGACCGTGCCGTCGGCGGCGGGCCGCGCGCCGTCCGCCGCCGTGGCGGGGACAGCACGCAGACCCGCCGCCGTGTCGTCACAGCGCGCAGACCCGCAGACCTGTCAGGACAGCGCGCAGACCCGCTGCCATGCCGTCACAACGCGCAGACCCGCTGCCGTGTCGTCACAACGCACAGGCCGCCTACGTATCGGAACAGCGCGCAGGCCGTCGGCGAGGCGCGCGGCGCCCCGCTCAGCCGAGGGCGGCGATCATGTCCTCGGCCATGCGGGTGCTGGAGGCCGGGTTCTGCCCGGTGAACAGGTTGCGGTCCCGCACGTTGAACTGCTCGTAGGCCGGCCCGCCGGAGTGCACGGCGCCCTTCTCCTTCAGCCGGGCGGCCAGCAGCCACGGTGCGCCTTCGGCCGTGCCGAACAGCCGTTCCTCCTCATCGGTGAACGCGGCCATCTCACGGCCGGCGAACAACCACGCCCCCTCCGCGTCCACCGCGCTGAGCAGGGCGGCAGGGCCGTGGCAGACTGCTCCGATGAGCTTCCCCGCCGCGTCCGCGGCGGTCAGCAGACGGCCGAGATCCGCGTCCTGGTGGAGGTCCACGACCGGACCGTGGCCGCCGGGGAGCACAACCGCGGCATAGTCGTCGATGCCGACCTCGTCCAGCTTCAGCAGGGGGCCGAACTCGCGGAGCGCCTTCTCCGCGTGGGCCACGTAGACGGCGCAGTCCGCACCGGCCACCTCGGGGTCGGCGCTGTGCCGGTCGAGCGGCTGCAGCACCCCGCCCGGGGAAGCGAAGTCGACCGTGTGACCGGCCTCGACGAACTTCTCGTGCGGGGCGGCCAGCTCCTCGGCCCAGTAGCCGGTCGGGTAGGACGAGCCATCGGTGCGCTCCCAGACACTCGCGGCGGACATGACGATCAGGATCCTGCTCATGGGGACACGGTTCCTCTCGGTGAGACGGGGTGGGACTGCCGCAGGGAGAACCCGCTCGGCATGCCTCCACCCTGGGCCGCGACCAACGCCGGCGGGGGCGCATACCACGCCCTGCTGAACCGCGGACCGGCGAACCCAGGACGCACAGGGCCAGCCACGAGCCGGCGCCGTCCGCGACACTGGAGGATGTGGCCGACAAGAATCACGAACTCGCCGATTTCCTGAAACGGGCCCGCGGCAAGGGCGACCCGTCCAGGTCCGGCCTGCCGTCGGACAGCCGCGTACGGCGCGTCCCGGGCCTGCGCCGGGAAGAGGTGGCGCGCCTGGCCGGAGTGTCGACGGACTACTACACCCGCCTCGAACAGGGCAGGAACATCACGCCCTCACCGGCCGTGATCGAGGCGATCGGCCGCGCCCTCGCCCTCGACGAGGCAGGCAGGGCCCACCTGCGTGACCTCCTCGGCGTGACCGCTGCCCCGGCCCGCCTGCACCCCGGTCGCGCCCAGCGCGTACGCCACGGCCTCCACCAGCTCCTCGACGCCCTCGACGGCGAGCCGGCCCTCGTTCTCGGCCGCCGTACCGACATCCTCGCCGCCAACCGCATGGCGCGCGCCCTGTTCGCCGACTTCGCACAGCTACCGCACCGCGAGCGCAACTACGCACGCTGGATGTTCCTCGACGACGACGCCCGCGCGCTGTTCACGGACTGGGAGGACCAGGCGCGCGCCGCGGTCGAGAGTCTGCGTCTCGACGCAGGGCGCGACCCCGACGACCAGGCCACCGCCGCCCTGATCGCCGACCTGCGCGCACGCAGCCACGCGTTCGACACCTGGTGGGAGCAGCACCGCGTCCATCAACGCACCCACGGCTCCAAGCGCCTCCGCCATCCCCTCGTCGGTGAGCTCACCGTCGAGTACGAGACCCTCACGCTCCCCGGAGACCCCGACACGACCCTGTACGTCTACACCGCAGAACCCGGCTCCCCCTCGAAAAGCGCCCTCGACCTCCTCGCGAGCTGGACCTCCCCCCGAACCGCCACCCACCGGCCCTGAGCGGCCCCGAACGGCCCTGAACGGCCCGAGGCCACCACACGCACGCGCCCGCGCCGCCCGGCCCGCCGCACCTCGGCGGCGTGGGGGCCGAGGCCGGGTATTCCAGGTCTGCGCTCCGGATGAGCGGATCAGCGCAGTCCGGCGAAGAGATCGTTCTCGGGTACGGCCGCTCCGGTGGCGTCCTGGACCCGTACGAAGGTCTCCATGCCCATCAACTCGCCGAACCTCTCCTTGCCCATCCCGAGGAAGAAGATGTTCTCGCCCTGGCTGGCGTGCGCGGCCAGCGCGTCGAACTTCTGGCCACTGAACGCGGTGGTGTCCACCCACGTGGTGATCTCATCGTCGGGGAGGCCCAGCTCGGCCATCGCGGCGGCCTCGGCAGGGTCCGGCTCCGGCATGTCCGGCTGGAACTCGCGCATGATCTCGCCGAACCGCTGCATCCCCGAGCGGGGCATCGTGGTCCAGTACACCTTCGGTGTCAGCTCGGTCAGCTCCAGCGCCGCCATCGTGATGCGGTGCGCCTGAATGTGGTCGGGGTGGCCGTAGAAGCCGTTCTGGTCGTAGGTGACGACCACGTCGGGCCGGTAGTGCCGCATGAGCTCCGCGAGTCGGGCGGCGCCTTCCTCCACGGGGGTCTGCCAGAAGGATGCGGGGGCGTCGTTGCTCGGCCAGCCCATCATCCCGGAGTCGGCATAGTCCAGCATCTCCAGATCGCTGATCTTCAGGGCCTCACAGCTCGCCTCGAGTTCCTGGCGGCGCATCGCTGCGACGGCCGCCGGATCGTGTCCGGGCTCGGAGGGCTTCACGCCCCCCGGACCGTCACCGCAACCGCCGTCGGTACACGTCACGAGAACCGTGCGGATGCCTTCCGCCGCGTACCGGGCGAGGACCCCTCCGGTCGAGGTGGCCTCGTCGTCGGGGTGGGCGTGCACCGCCATGAGCGTCAAGGGCCGGTCGGTCTTCAAGCAGTCCTCCAGCAGAAATACGTCGTGATCCGAGTGTGCGGCGGGCGTACCGCGCTCCGTGGCCCGGATCCTGTCGGGACAAGTGGACCTTGCGGTCGTCGAGACAAGTGACCTTGCGGTCGAGACAGACGACCTTGCGGTCTCCGAGTTCCCCGCCCCGTGCAGCGCCGCTCGCTCGATCGATGCAACGCTGCCGGGCGACCCGCTGTTCCCGGCGCGGCCGCAGGTCTCAACCCGTGGCGCGGGGCTGCTGTCTCAGGAACGTGCCCTTCCCCCGGCCCCGAGTTCGAGGAACATGAGGACCTCATCGCGGTCGTCACCGGGTCCGAGCCGAAGAGCTCCCGGCCGGCGCCCTATCTCCTTCCAGCCGAGCCGTCCGTAGAAGGTCTCCAGCCCGACCCCGGCGCGGGCTGCCAGGTGTAGCTGCTCAAGCTCCATCTCGTCACGAGCGACGGCCTGGGCCTTCTCCATCAGGGCGATGCCGATGCCCTGTCCGCGCCTGTCGGTGCGGGTCTGGACGTGGTGGAGGGTCCCCCAGTGGCTGATGAGGGCGAAGAGGTCGCGGCGTAGGGCGAGCCAGCCCACCAGGTCATCTCCGTCCAGCGCCAACAGGAGTCGGCAGGTCCGAGGACTGAGGTTGTCGAGGATGGCGTCGAGGGCGGGGGCAGCGTCCCGCTCGTCGATGGGTGGGAAGGGGAAGCCGGCTGCGCCGCCTGCGTTGGAGACGTCGATCCAGCAGTCGATGAGAGCCTGACGACGATCTGGATCGATGTCGTGCGGGGTGGTGGCCTGGGCGAAGCTGAGCGAGTCGGAAGGCATGCGGGGAGCGTCCCAGAAGCCACTGACAGTGGACGGCTCCGTCACGTCCGGTGCTTCTCGATCGCATCGGCCACACGTTCCCCGCACGGGGTGGCCCTCGTGGGTCGTCCGCGTTCCGCTCGTTCGAGGAGGGACCGCGAGGGACCGCCCGAAGCCGCCCCGAGCCGGGCCCACTCCGAGGCCGACGGTTCCACCGTGCGGAGGTCTCCCTCGCCCCAGTAGCACCGCACCCATGAAGTCGCCTCCTCCGTGAGGTCGCCCCCGCCATGAGGTCACCCCTCCACGAGATCACCCCGCCAGGAGGTCGCCCTTCCATGCGAGGGCCCAGGGGTTCGGGTCCCGTTGTGTGAGGGGGCGGGGGCGCAGTGCGAGCGTGTGACCATGACCACTGACACACCAGCAGACGAGCGAGTCACCCGGGCATGGAGCCGGATCATGGAATGGCTGGCCGATTACGCGCAACCGTCGTACGCGGCCCTCAAGCCCGGCGCCACAGAGGACGAGATCACGGCTCTGGAAGAAGCCCTCGGCGCGAGCGTCCCGGAGGAGTTGAAGGCACTGTGGCGGCTGTCCGCCGGTGAGGACGGCGTGGACGGTTCGGGTCTCATGCTGGGCGCCTGGGCCTTGATGCCGCTCGACGCCGTGCTCGCGGTCCATCAGACGCAGATGCGGTCGCAGGAGGAGGACGGCGAGGACGACTCCGCGGACGAGGACGCCCTGGTGGTGTGGAAGCCATCGTGGATACCGTTCTGCGCCTTCGGCCCCGACGACACCGCCGACGGCCTCTACGTGAACGGCGAGACCGGGGAGGTGTGGCAGTGGGCCGGGTTCGAGGAGAGCGAGCAGGCGTACAAGTCGCTGCCCGCCTACCTGGAGCTGATGGCAGTCAGCCTGGAAGCTCCCTTGACGGCGGCCGGCCCGGAGAAGCCCGGTATGCGGGGCGGCGCCCTGGTGTGGGGGCCCCCTTCCGACGAGAAGCGCGGCGACCAGTGGGTGCGCCACCTCGGCCAGGCCCCGCCGCGCCATCCCGCGAAGACTCTCGGCGCGATCCGGGCAGCGCTGCCCGGCGACGCGGGTGAGGAGTTCGACGAGCAGCGCGACGCCCTCGACCTGGCCGATCCCGAGGCCGTCGCCGCCTTCCGGGACCACTGGTGGGGGCGTGCCGTGCGGGCCCAGGAGGAACTGGAGGACGACGTTGCCGCCGCGCTGGGCGGGAACGTCTTGGCCCAGCCCGGCAACAAGCTGGCGCCGGAGTACGAGGCCACGCTGCCGCCCGCCATCCGCCACGTCCCGCCGTCCTTGGCCGACATCCGCGCCGCCCTGCGCCACGAGAGCGTCCGCGCACGGTTCAGCCGGGATTTCATGGACGCGATCCCGCCGCACTATCCGGCGCTGCTGCTGCGGTGGTGGGACATCGCCCGCCTGATGGCCGACCCTCGCGGCGATCGGGCCGTACGCGCTGTCGTCAACGGCCGCCGCACGGGCTAGGCATGGCCGCAAGGCACAGCCGCTGATCCGCGCTGCCTCACGGCCGGTTCCCTTGTGCAGCTGTCGGCGCGGTCGTCCGCAGGACTGTTCAGCGAGACCCGGGACACTCCAGCTGTAGGTTCTCAGCGCCGATGTCATCCGGCGATGCTGTGGCCAGAGGTTCCCGCGAGGTCTCACCTCGTGTCAGCCGGCGCAGTCTCAGATCCGTGTCGTTTCCCCAGCTCGGCGGTCGGCCCGGGAGGTGCCTGGTCCCTCTTGTGCCTCCGACGGGCGCTGGCGAAGCGCGTGCCTGAGGTCCTACCTGGCTGGAGGGAAAAGTCCCTCACGCACGTCGGGAGGGGCCGGTGGCCTCCCAGGCCGCCTCGATCATCCGGAAGATCTCGTCCACCGCGGCGTCCGGGTCGGCCGCCGCGCGAGCCAGCGAGTGGGCGTCGACCACGAACCTCGCGATGGCCCGGCAGGCCGTTGTGGCCTGTGCCAGGCCGAGGTCGGCGGTGATGGCCGCTGCCAACGACTCTGCGTGGCGCAGCCTCATCGACTCCTCGTACCTCCGCAGGTCGGACGATGCGTCGATCATGTGCCAGATCGGGGCGGCGCTGTCCGTCGTGCAGTGGCGCACCAGGGCCTGCGTCTCGCGGCGCAGCGCGGGGATGAGCGGCTCGTGGGGCGCCCGCTCTGTGACCGCCTGCGCGAGGCGGTGCTCGAAGTTCTCGTCCTGCTCGAACACCAGGGCCTCTTTGGAGGCGAAGTGGGAGAACAGCGTGGTGACGGCCACGTCGGCCTCGGCGGCCACCTCGCGGATGCCCACCGCGTCGTACCCGCGTTCCAGGAAGAGCCGCAGGGCGGTTTCGGCGATCTTCTGGCGGGTCGCGGCCTTCTTGCGCTCACGGCGGCCGGTCGGCACGGTCATGCCCTGACACTACCAAACACAAAAACCTAACCGTTTCATTGAACTAACGGTTAGTGCTACGGTCGGCGGAATGAAGAAAGTGAGCTTCGCCGAGTTCGGCGGTCCTGACGTGCTGCACCTCATCGACGCCGAGGAGCCCCACGCGGGCCCCGGCCAGATACGCCTCACCGTGCGTGTGGCGGGGGTGAACCCCGTCGACTGGAGGGTCCGCGAAGGCCAGTTCCGCGAGACCCAGCCGATCGAGTGGCCCGCCGGAGTCGGGCTCGACGCCTCCGGGGTGGTGGACGAGGTCGGCGAGGGCGTCGAAGGCGTCGAGGTCGGCGATCACGTGTTCGGCAGAGGTTCGAGTACCTACGCCGAGTACGCCGTGCTGTCGGCCTGGGCCCGGATGCCCGAGGGGCTGACGTTCGAAGAGGCGGCCGGATACCCCTCCGTGGTGGAGACCGCGCTGCGCATCCTCCGCGAGGTCGGTGTGCGGCCCGGTCAGACGCTGTTGGTCAGCGGCGCTGCCGGGGGAGTCGGCTCCGCGGTGCTGCAGATCGCCCGCGAGCGCGGCATCACGGTGATCGGCACAGCCGGGGCGGCGAACCAGGACTATCTGCGCGGTCTCGGCGCCCTGGCCACGACGTACGGCGAGGGCTGGACCGAGCGGGTGCGGCAGCTCGGCCCCGTCGACGCGGCCCTCGATCTGGCCGGCTCGGGCGTGATCCGCGAACTCGTCGAGCTGACCGGGGATCCGCGGAAGGTGATCTCCATCGCCGATCTCGACGCGCCGAAGCACGGCGTCCGCTTCTCCGGTGTGACCGGCAGCGTGCCGGAAGCGCTCGCCGAGGCCGCGGCCCTCATCTCACGAGGAAAGCTCCACATTCCGGTCGAGAAGACGTACCCGCTCGCCGAGGCCGCCGCCGCGCACATCGACAGCCAAGCCGGTCACACGCGCGGGCGCCGCGTCGTGGTCGTCTGAGCCGGTTCCCGCGCGCTTACCCGGCCCGGCAAGCCGGATTCCCTCCGCACACCCGGCCGGGCCCGCCCGGCCGGGTGTGCGACACGCAAGGAGTCCCATGCACTCTCCTGTCACGATCATCGGCGGCGGGCTCGGCGGCCTCGTACTGGCCCGCGTCCTGCACGTCCACGGCATTCCCGCCGCGGTCTACGAGGCGGAGTCCTCCCCGACGGCACGTCCACAGGGCGGGATGCTCGACATCCACGACCACAACGGCCAAGCCGCCCTCAAGGCGGCCGACCTGCTGGACGAGTTCCGCGGCATCGTCCTGGAGGGCCGCCAGGCGATACGGCTCCTCGACCGGAACGGGACCGTTCTGTTCGACAAGGCCGACGACGGCGCGGGGAAAAGCCCCGAGGTACAGCGCGGCGAGCTGCGGCAGATACTGCTCGACGCGCTCCCCGCCGGCACCGTCCGCTGGGGCCACCAGGCCACCGGCGTCCGCACCCTCGCCGAGGGCCGCCACCAGGTGACCTTCGCAGACGGCACCCACGTCGTCACGGACCTGCTGGTCGGCGCGGACGGCGCCTGGTCACGCGTCCGAGCGCTGCTCTCCGACGCCGCACCCGCATACATCGGCCGCTCCTTCGTCGAGACCCACCTGTACGACGCCGACATCCGGCACCCGGCCACCGCGGAAGCCGTCGGCGGCGGGACGCTCGGGGCGGTCGACCCGGCCGAGCACGGCAAATGGTTCGTGGCGCACCGGGAGAAGGGCGGAGTCCTCCACGCCCACGTCACACTGGTCAAGCCGCTGGACTGGTTCGCCGCCATCGACTTCACCGATGCCGGCGCCGCCGCCGCGCGGATCGCGGAGGAGTACGACGGGTGGGCACCGGAACTCACCGCCCTGATCACCGGTGGCGGGACCGCACCGGTCCTGCGCCCCCTCCACGCCCTGCCGCGCGGGCACCGCTGGGACCGGATACCGGGAGTGACCCTCCTCGGCGACGCCGCCCACCTCTCGCCCCCCGACGGCGAAGGCGCCAACTTGGCCATGCAGGACGGCGCGGAACTCGGCAAGGCTCTCGCCGCACACCCCGACGACATCGAGACCGCCCTCACCGCGTACGAGCGAGCGTTGTTCCCCCGCAGCGCCACGGCCGCCACCACAGTCGGCCACAACCCCACCCCCCAGGAGGTGATCAGCTTCTTCACCCAGGACGAGCGGACCGCATGATTCGCTCTGCGTGCGCACGCAAGGGCCGGTACCCGTCCACCGCACGGTGCCCCCGTCGACACGACGGCGGAGAAAAGGACACGGAGGCAGAGGACCCGTAACCGGCCGGCTTCAACAGGCTGGTGGCGCGGGGGGAGCCACCGAGCGGCATCGTCATCCGGCGCATCGTCCCTTGCCAGGTCACCCGGAATGGTTGTGAGGCCAGACCCACCACACGCCGGTCGTGATCGAGGAGCGTGGCCCGGTCCCGCTCCAGCCAGGAATCGAACCCGGCCAGTGACTCGGTCGATGTCCCACGGGGAAGCCGGTGAAGTGCCGCTGCCCGGGGTACGACGTGAACGCCGTACCGGGAGCACCGACTCGAACGGTACCCGGGATACCGCCTCTAGAACGGACTTCCGCAGCCCACCGCTCTCACCATCGGCCCACTCGACATCGACCGGGCTCAGATCCATCGACGTCCCCGGCTCCGCTTACCTGCGACGCGATGAGAATCCGACAGCCTCTCCGTTGGAAGTATGTCCGGCCGACCAGTGCCTGATAGGCGCCGTCGCGGTCACAGCCAACCGTTAGCTTCCGCGATCCGGGCCGCCTCGGCGCGGGTACGGGCCTGCGTCTTGCCGATCGCGGACGACAGGTGGTTGCGCACAGTGCCCTGGGACAGCCGGAGAGCCCTGGCGATGTCGGCCACGGTGCCGCCCTCGGCGGTGGCGCGCAGCACGTCAGCCTCGCGCCTGGTCAGCGGGCTGGCACCGCTGGCCAGAGCTTCCGCGGCGAGGGCCGGATCCACGAAGCGCAGGCCGGCATGGACGCGGCGGATCGCGTCGACCAGTTGTTCGGGCGGGGAGTCCTTCACTACGTACCCGGCCGCACCCGCGGACATGGCCCGCGCGAGGTAGCCGGGCCGGCTGAAGGTCGTGCAGATGATGGTTCGGCAGCCGGGCAGTGCCCGCTGGAGATCGGCGGCGGCGGCCAGGCCGTCGCGGCCGGGCATCTGTACGTCGAGCAGCGCAATGTCGGGCGAGGTCCGCTGCGCGGCGGGCAGCACCTCGGTGCCGGTGCCGATCTCGGCGACCACGTCGATGTCGGGTTCGAGCCGGAGAACGGCCGCGAGGGCGCCGAGTACGAGTGCCTGGTCGTCGGCCAGCAGGACGCGGATCATGTCGGCTCGGCCTTCTGCGAGGGTGCGCGGGGGATCGTCGGGGCCGGTCCGCGGGCGACGACCTGGAACCCGCCGCCGGGAGCAGGCCCGTGTTCGAGGGTGCCCGACAGGGCGGCCAGTCGTTCGGTGAGGCCGGTGAGCCCGTTCCCGGCGCACGCCCCACCGCTGGGACTGCCGTTGTCGGTGACCTCGACCCAGTCGGTCCCGATGCGGACGGTGCACAGTTCGGCGTCGGAGTGCCGCAGCACGTTGGTGATCGCCTCCCGCACGACGTAGCCGAACACCTCGCGCAGGTCGGTGCTCACGGCGTCAGTCGTTGCGGGCAGATCGGCCCGTACCCCGGCGGCACGCAGAGCCATGCGGGCGCCGGCGAGCTCGCTGTCCAGCGACAGTGTGCGGTAGCCCGAAATGGTGGCCCGCACGTCGGACAGCGCCGTGCGCGCCATGTTCTCGAGCTCGGTGACCTGGCCGACGGCGAGGGCCACGTCCCCGGAGGACTCCAGGATGCGCCGCGTCAGCCCGAGTTTGACGGTCATCGTGGAGAGGGTGTGGCCGAGGACGTCGTGCATGTCGCGGGCGACCCGTTCCCGTTCCTGGTTCACGGCCAGCCGCTTGACCTGCTCGCGCGCGGCGCGCAGATGGCCGATCGTGAAGCTGAGCGCGAAGACGGTGCCGAGTGCCGCGGTCACGC
This sequence comes from Streptomyces sp. PU-14G, assembly GCF_041028275.1. Taxonomy (NCBI): domain Bacteria; kingdom Bacillati; phylum Actinomycetota; class Actinomycetes; order Kitasatosporales; family Streptomycetaceae; genus Streptomyces; species Streptomyces sp. PU-14G. The sequence goes on along the minus strand of NZ_JASKYT010000037.1, from coordinate 17,609 downwards.
CGACGAGGACGGCCACCTGCGCCCAGGCCACCTCGCCCTGGGCGAGACGCATCCAGACCGTCTGCCCCAGCACCGTGGCGAGACCGAGCAGCAGCGCGTGGCGCAGCGGCAGCAGCATGAGTCCGATCGAGAGGGCGAAGGTCAGATCGGTCAGGTAGGACGGCGACGCGAGAAGCACGGCCGGTGCCGCCCCCAGCAGGAACATCACGGCCACGATGGCGACGCGGCCCCGGCGCAGCGCCACCGGCCCGTACCAGGGCGCCAGCATGCAGCCGATGACGTAGCAGGCGAGGAGGCCGATCGCGAGCGAAGTGAGCAGGGGAGGTGTAGCGCCGTGCGCGATGTCCACGGCCCGTGCGATCAGAGTGAGGGAGGCAAGCGCGGTGGCCGTGGCGACGGCCACGCGGCCCCGGCTGCGGGCCCCGGGGCCACCCGGCTGGTTCTTCCAGAAGCTCCAGTCCGGCCACTGGCCGACGGAGAACTCGTCCGGATCGCGTTCGTCCACATCGCTCATGCTAGGGCCGGCCGTCGCGGGGCGGACGCGCGCCCGTTTCCGGGATGCAGGGTCATACGGGCAAGCATTGCCCACCCATGATCGGCGTCCCCGTTCGGGTTGTCGCCCGGTCATGCATGACACATGGCATGGGCCCAACCGGTGGGCGGATGCTGCGATGAAGTCATGCTGCACGCGAAGAGGATCCATCTGCCGAGCCAGGAGTACGAACTCATCGAGGACGGCCGGGCGCTGACGACGTTCTCGTTGCACGGAGGCCGCATCGGCGCGCGGTTCACCCTGCACGGGGTCGACTACCACGTCCGCATCCACCGTTTCAGCGGTGTCTATGAACTGCTCGACGCCGACGGTAGCGTCGTCGCGACCACGGACCGGGTGCGCCGAAGCTGGAACATGACGTGCTCCGAGCGGATCGTCCCGTTCCGTCGGACCGCGGCGGCAGACCGGGAGTACACCATGCTCGGCGACGACGGTGAGCCCGCCGGCACGATCCGCCGCACCGGACACGTCCGCTCGGAGGCGACCGCCGACCTGCCGGGCCTGGAACTCCTGCTCCAGGTCTTTGTGCTCGTCGCCGTGCTGCTGCGCAGGCGGCGCAAGCGGGCAGCGGCGGCCGTCCGGTCGACCTCCCTCGCGGGTGGCTGACGCCCGGCCAGAGCGTGCCGACACCCACTGCGCTCTCGAAGCCAGGAGAACAGCCATGCGCAGGACCTGGCTCGCGGTGCTCGCCGTCACGGTGGGCGCGGCGGCGGTGACCTCGTGCACAGCGCAGACGACCACGGCTGGCATGCCGTCCCGGCCGCAGGCGGACACGACACCCCGATCACCGCTGCGGTGGGGTGCGTGCCCCAGCCCGGCGGAGGCGGCACTGAAGTGCGCGAAGCTCGCGGTGCCACTCGACTACCGTCACCCCGACGGGCGGACGATCGATGTCGAGGTGTCCCGTCTGGCAAGCACGAAGCCGGTCGAGAAGCGCGGCGTGCTCCTGCCCAACCCCGGGAGGCCCGGCCTGCCCGGGCTCCCCGTTCCCGCACTGATGAAGCTGCCCGAGAAAGTGCGCGACCGCTACGACGTGATCGGTTTCGACCCACGCGGCGTCGGCCACAGCACCCCTGTGAGCTGCGGCTCCACCAGCGACCAGGGTGAGATGGCGGCCGACCCGCCCAGTCCCGGCAGCGCGGCCGACGTGTCGAAGCAGGCCGCGACCGCGAAGAGCCTCGCCGCACAGTGCACTACATCGAAGACCGCGGACCTGCTGCCGTACATCACCACCGCGAACACCGCGCGGGACATGGACCGGATCCGAGCGGCACTGGGCGCGCCGAAGATCTCGTACTACGGCGAGTCCTACGTCACCTACCTCGGCGCGGTGTACACCACCCCTCTTCCCCCACCGCGGCGACCGCATCGTGCTCGACAGCAGCCTGCCGCCCGAGGGCTACGACGTCGAGGCCCTGCGCAGCCAGGGCGCGGGCTTCGAGACCCGCTTCCCCGACTTCGCGAGGTTCGCCGCCGCCGCACACGAGCAGTACCACCTGGGCAGCACGCCGGCCGCGGTACGCGAGCAGTACTTCCAACTCGCCGAGCGCCTCGACGACAAGTCCGTACAGGGCTACGACGGCACGACGTTCCGCGTCGTCACCGCGGCGATGATCCGCGCGGACAGCGAACACGCTGGCCTCGCGGCCATCTGGCACGCCCTGGACACGAACCAGCCGCCCCCGGGCTCCGGCGACGTCGACGGCGTCGCGTACAGCGACAACTACCCAGCCGCCTACCTCGGGGTGATCTGCGGCGACTCCCGCTGGCCGACAGACCTCGCGACCTATCAGCACAACGTCGCGGTCGACCGCGTCCGCCACCCGATGTACGGCGCGTTCACGGCCAACATCAGGCCGTGCGCCTTCTGGCCGGCCCCAGCGGAGCCGAAGGTGAAGATCACCGATCGGGGACCTTCCGACGTGCTCATCGTGCAGAACCTCCGCGATCCGGCAACCCCGCTGCCCGGGGCGCTTCGAACCCGCCGGGCCCTCGGCGAACGGGCCCGGATGGTCACCATCGACCAGGGCGGCCACGTGGCCTACCTGTCGGGCTCGAACACCCGCGGGAACAACGCCGTGAACGACTACCTGGTCACCGGGAAGCGACCCGCACACGACACGTACTGCCCCGCACAGCCAGCCACCCCGTAAGCCAGTCGTAAGACCTGACAAGGAGTGCACATGATCGAGGACCAGCCTCTCAAGAACCGCGTCAACCACGCGTCCGGGACGATCGAGATCGCCGGAAAGACCGTCCACAGACTCGGCTTCGGGGCCATGCGCCTGGTCGGTCCCGGCATCTGGGGGGAGCCGGCCGACCGTGACGCCTCGGTGCGGCTCCTGCGGCGCGCAGTCGAGCTGGGCGTCGACTTCATCGACACTGCCAGCGTCTACGGACCGCACGTCAGCGAGGAGATCATCCGTGAGGCGCTGCACCCCTATCCGGAGCACGTGCTGATCACGACCAAAGGCGGTCAGACACAGTCGGGCCCCGGCTCCTACGCCGTCCTCGGGCGGCCGGAGTACCTGCGGCAAGAATGTGTGCTGAGCATGCGCCGTCTGGGCGTCGATCACATCGATCTCTACCAGCTGCACCAGGTCGACCCCACGGTGCCGTTCGAGGACCAGATCGGTGAGCTGAAGAAGTTGAAGGAGGAGGGAAAGATCGGCGCCATCGGACTCAACGAAGTAACGGTGGACCAGATCACCGCTGCCTCGGAGATCGTTGAGGTCGCCTCCGTCCAGAACCAGTACAGCATCACGCAACGCAAACACGAGGCCGTGCTCGAACACTGCACACGCCAGAGGCTTCCGTTCATCTCCTGGTTCCCGCTCGACATCGGAGCCCTGGCCCTGCCGGACAGCCCGCTCAGCGGCCTCGCCGCGCAGATCGGTGCCACACCGGCCCAGGTCGCGCTCGCCTGGTTGCTCGCTCGGGCCGAGAACATGGTGCCGATCCCCGGCACAGCATCGACGGCCCACCTGGAGGAGAACATCGCGGCGGCGACGGTACGGCTGGATGATCCGGCCCAGATCACGGCGTTCAACACTCTGGCCGGTTGACCGGGAGTCGGGCCGCAGCGGCAAACGAGCCAGGCGTCGGACGGACCGGCCCTACCGGGCCGGAGGGCCGGTTCCGGTCAACGAGACGTGCGCGGCGCCTACCGGGCGAAGGGGGCGGCGAGGTCTGCGGGGCAGCGGTCAGCCCGACCTCAGACGCATCCCACCAGGACGCCCACCCCGTGATTGTTGGCCATCGCGCACAGCACGATCCCCCTGCGGGCACGGCAAGCGCCATGCGGCGCAGCGCGGCATCCCGACCGCGCAGTGCGTACCCGGCCGACAGAGGCGCCGACCGGGCAGCTGATGGCAACCGAGTCGTCGCCGGTCGGGCTCCGGCCCGCCATGCTCACCGCTTCAGTTGCGTAACCGGGGCGGCTGCGACCACGCAATGAGAATCCAACAGCCTCAGTGCGACAGGAGAGAGTCTGTCTCACCACGCTGTCCCTTGGGCCGGACGAGGGCCATCGTCAACGAGAAAGGGACATGCGAAATGCGAACCTACAACGGCCTCTGATCAGGTCTGAGCCATGTCCACGAAGCGGGAGTAGTGGCCCTGGAAGGCGACGGTGATGGTGGCCGTCGGGCCGTTGCGGTGTTTGGCGACGATCAGGTCCGCCTCGCCCGCCCGCGGTGACTCCTTCTCGTAGGCGTCCTCGCGGTGGAGGAGGATGACCATATCCGCGTCCTGTTCGATGGAGCCCGACTCGCGCAGGTCGGAGACCATCGGTTTCTTGTCCGTGCGCTGCTCTGGGCCTCGGTTGAGCTGGGAGAGGGCGATGACCGGAACCTCCAGCTCCTTGGCCAGCAGCTTGAGGTTCCGGGACATCTCCGAGACCTCCTGCTGGCGGGACTCGGGGCGGCGGGAGCCGCCCGTCTGCATCAGCTGGAGGTAGTCGATGACGATCAGCTGGAGGTCGTTGCGCTGCTTGAGGCGGCGGCACTTGGCGCGGATCTCCATCATCGACAGGTTCGGCGAGTCGTCGATGTAGAGCGGCGCGTCGGTGACCCCCGGCATCTGCCGGGCCAGCCGCGTCCAGTCCTCGTCGGTCATCGACCCGGACCGCATGTGGTGCAGGGCCACCCGCGCCTCCGCGGACAGCAGCCGCATGGCGATCTCGTTGCGCCCCATCTCCAGCGAGAAGATCACGCTGGGCATCGCGTGCTTGATGGAGCAGGCGCGGGCGAAGTCGAGGGCGAGGGTGGACTTGCCCATGGCCGGGCGGGCCGCGATGACGATCATCTGGCCGGGGTGCAGGCCGTTCGTCAGGGAGTCCAGGTCGGTGAAGCCGGTGGGGACGCCGGTCATCTGGCCGCTGCGGGAGCCGATGGCCTCGATCTCGTCGAGCGCGCCCTCCATGATGTCGGCGAGGGGCAGGTAGTCCTCGGAGGTGCGCTGTTCGGTGACGGCGTAGATCTCGGCCTGGGCGCCGTTGACGATGTCGTCGACGTCGCCGTCCGCCGCGTAACCCATCTGGGTGATGCGCGTGCCGGCCTCGACGAGGCGGCGCAGCACCGCACGTTCGCGGACGATCTCCGCGTAGTAGAGCGCGTTGGCCGCGGTCGGCACCGCCTGGACGAGCGACTGGACGTAGCCGGGGCCGCCGACGCGGCCGATCTCGCCGCGGCGGGTCAGCTCGGCGGTGACGGTGATGGGGTCGGCGGGCTCGCCCTTGGCGTAGAGGTCGAGAACGGCCTGGTAGACCGTCTCGTGCGCAGGCCGGTAGAAGTCCTGGCCCTTGAGGGTCTCGACGACGTCGGCGATGGCGTCCTTGGACAGCAGCATGCCGCCGAGGACGGACTTCTCCGCCTCCAGATCCTGCGGGGGCACCCGCTCGAAGCCGCCGGGCGGGCCTTCGGGGCCGCGCTCGTGCTGCTCGGGCAGGCCGCCGGACCGGTCGTCGCCGCGGCGGGGGCCGCGTGCGCCGTTTCCGCCCGGGTGTCCGTACCCGTCGCCGCCCCGGCCGCCCGCCGTCCGCACGACGGGGAAGCCCTCCTCGGCGGCGAGGTCGGCGGCCCAGGGGTCCTCCACCTGCTCGGGTTGCTGCGTCACCCGGGCTCGCCTCCTCCCACGGCTCCGTCGTACGGCACAGTCTTACGGCACAGCACTGACAAAGGCTGGCAGTCGGGGCGCCTCATCCCGGGTTACGGCACGTCGGTCGGCCGGTGAAGAAACGGGGAACGGCGGGCGCGCGCTGGTACACCGTAGGCGGCCCGCGCGGTTCAGCCAATCACCTTATCCACAGGGTGGTGTGGACAGTCGGGGCCAAGCTGTGGAGAAGTCGGCGAAAGCTGTGCACGAGTCGGGGGACAGTGCTGTGGATTACTCGTACGATCCCTCCAGACTTCCCGTATGACCTGCGGCTTTGCCGTCCACTGGCTGTGCGGGAAAAAAACTTCACCCCTGCGCACGCAGGAGCGTCACCGAGGGTGCACAAGCCTGTCCTGTACACCACTCCGTAAGCGTCAGTGGCCCCTTGCACTCATTACCTGTGGATGTTTGGATCGAACCCATGAGCCCCGCTTCCCCGACCCCGCGCACCGACGTGCGACGCCACGACCGTGAGATCATCGCGCTCGCCCTCCCCGCCTTCGGCGCGCTCGTCGCGGAACCCCTCTTCGTCATGGTCGACAGCGCCATCGTCGGCCACCTCGGCACCCCCCAACTCGCCGGCCTCGGCGTCGCCGCGGCACTGCTGCAGACCGGCGTCAACGTCTTCGTCTTCCTCGCCTACGCCACCACCGCGGCCGTCGCCCGCCGCCTCGGCGCCGACGACCTCCCCGCGGCGCTGCGCCAGGGCATGGACGGCATCTGGCTCGCCCTGCTGCTCGGCGCGCTGGTGATCGCCGCCGTCGTGCCCACAGCCCCCTGGCTCATCGACGCCTTCGGCGCCTCCGCCACCGCCGCCCCCTACGGCACCACCTATCTGCGTATCAGCGCCCTCGGCATCCCCGCCATGCTCATCGTCCTCGCCGCGACGGGCGTACTGCGCGGCCTCCAGGACACCAGGACACCGCTGTACGTCGCCGTCGGCGGCTTCGGCGCCAACGCCGCGCTCAACGCGCTCCTCGTCTACGGCGCCGGACTCGGCATCGCGGGCTCCGCCTGGGGCACCGTCATCGCCCAGTGGGGCATGGCCCTCGTCTACCTCACCGTGGTCGTGCGCGGCGCCCGGCGGCACGGTGCCTCCCTGCGCCCCGACCTCGCCGGCATCCGCGCCAGTGGCCGCGCCGGAGTGCCCCTGCTGATCCGTACGCTCTCGCTGCGCGCCGTCCTCATGATCGCGACCGCCGTCGCGGCCCGGCTGGGCGACGCCGACATCGCCGCCCACCAGATCACCCTCACCCTGTGGTCCCTGCTGGCCTTCGCGCTGGACGCCATCGCCATCGCGGGCCAGGCCATCATCGGCCGCTACCTCGGGGCCTCCGACGCCGACGGCGCACGGGCCGCCTGCCGCCGCATGATCCTGTGGGGTGCCGTCTCCGGCGTGGTGCTCGGCGCGCTGGTCGCGCTGGTGCGTCCCCTGTTCATGCCGCTGTTCACGACCGACGGCGCCGTCATCGACCAGCTGACACCGGTCCTCCTCGTCGTCGCCGTCACCCAGCCCGTCGCCGGCATCGTCTTCGTCCTCGACGGCGTCCTCATGGGCGCGGGCGACGGCCCCTACCTGGCCGGCGCCATGCTGGTGACCCTCGCCGTGTTCGCCCCCATCGCCCTTCTCGTCCCCACCCTCGGCGGCGGTCTCACCGCGCTGTGGTGGACCGTCGCGGGCCTGATGATGGGCACCCGCCTGGTCACTCTCGCCCTCCGCGCCCGCTCAGGACGCTGGCTGGTCACAGGCGCCGTCCGCACGGCCTGAACCGCCCGAGCAAAGGCACGACGCACACGACGAAAGGGCCGCACCCCGAGGGGTGCGGCCCTTCGCGAAGAGCTGGGCTCTCAGGACGCGGCGACGTCCACGTTCACCGTGGCGGCCACGTCGGCGTGCAGCCGGATGGACACCTGGTGGGCGCCGAGCGACTTGATGGGCGAGCCCACCTCGATGCGGCGCTTGTCGACGTCCGGCCCACCCGACGTCTTGATCGCGTCGGCGATGTCGGCCGGGGTCACGGAACCGAACAGGCGGCCCTGGTCGCCGGCGCGCACCTGCAGGCCGACGCGCAGGCCCTCGAGCCGGCCCTTGATCTCGTTGGCCTGCTCGATCGTCGCGATCTCGCGGATCTTGCGGGCGCGGCGGATCTGCTCGACGTCCTTCTCGCCGCCCTTGGTCCAGCGGATGGCGTAACCGCGGGGGACGAGGTAGTTGCGGGCGTATCCATCGCGTACCTCGACGACGTCGCCTGCGGCACCGAGGCCGGAGACCTCGTTGGTCAGGATGATCTTCATGATTCGGTCACCCTTTCCTTAGCGCGCGGTCGAGGTGTAGGGCAGCAGTGCCATCTCACGGCTGTTCTTCACGGCCGTGGCGACGTCACGCTGGTGCTGGGTGCAGTTGCCGGTGACCCGGCGGGCACGGATCTTGCCGCGGTCGGAGATGAACTTCCGCAGCAGGTTCGTGTCCTTGTAGTCGACGTAGGAGATCTTCTCCTTGCAGAACACGCAAACCTTCTTCTTCGGCTTGCGAGCAGGCGGCTTCGCCATTGTCTACTCCTATGAGTTCGCTCAGAAGGGTGGCTCGTCCGAGTAGCCGCCACCGTTGCCGCCGGGGCCGCCGCCCCAGCCGCCGCCACCGCCCTGGCCGCCGCCGGCCGGGGTGCCCGTGGCCCACGGGTCGCCCGCGGGGGCGCCGCCGCCCTGCGGACCGCCGGGTCCGCCGGGGCCGCCGCCCCAGCCGCCGCCACCCTGGGCGCCGCCGCCACCGCCGAAGCCGCCGCCCTGGCCACCGCGGCCACTGGTCTTGGTGACCTTGGCCGTGGCGTTGCGGAGGCTGGCGCCGACCTCGTCGACGTCCAGCTCGTAGACCGTGCGCTTGATGCCCTCCCGGTCCTCGTACGAGCGCTGCCTGAGGCGGCCCTGCACGACGACGCGGGTGCCCTTGGTGAGGGACTCGGCGACGTTCTCCGCCGCCTGCCGCCAGACCGAGCAGGTCAGGAAGAGGCTCTCGCCGTCCTTCCACTCGTTGGTCTGGCGGTCGAAGGTGCGGGGGGTGGACGCGACGCGGAACTTCGCGACCGCCGCACCTGAGGGGGTGAAGCGCAGCTCGGGGTCGTCGACGAGATTGCCGACGACCGTGATGACGGTCTCGCCTGCCATGGGGGAACCTCTCGGCGTGCTGCTGGCTGCTGTGGTGCTGGGTACGCGGCGGTGGTGCTGCCGCGTGGTGGGGTGCTGCTCGGTTACTCGGGGGTCGGCCTCAGTGGGTCGACGGGCGCAGAACCTTGGTCCGCAGGACGGACTCGTTCAGGTTCATCTGCCGGTCGAGCTCCTTGACCACAGCAGGCTCGGCCTGGAGGTCGATGACCGAGTAGATGCCCTCGGGCTTCTTGTTGATCTCGTAGGAGAGACGACGACGGCCCCAGGTGTCGACCTTCTCGACCTTGCCGTTGCCCTCGCGGACGACGGAAAGGAAGCTCTCGATCTGGGGGGCGACAGCGCGCTCCTCCAGGTCGGGGTCGAGGATCACCATCACCTCGTAGTGACGCATGTGGAACCCACCTCCTCTGGACTCAGCGGCCACGGTCGTTCCGTGGCAGGAGGGTCGTGATGCGTTGTGCCGTGCCACCCGCCGGAAGGGAATTCCGGAAGCGGCACAGACGGGCAAGCCTACCTTCCCGCGCCCTTCCGGTTGAAATCCGGGTGCATCCCGGAGCAATCTGGACACCACAGGTGTGAGCGGCGTTACAGTTCGCGCCGCGCGCCGCAGGAGCAGGAGCTCGCCTTAGGAGGTGCCGTATGGCACAGGCAGTCCGGTGGACCCATCCCCTCTCCTACCTGAACTCCGACGGCAGACGTCACCCGAAGGAGAACTCCCTGGCGACCGCCACCCTGGTACTCGGGGTCGTCTCGGTGGTCTGCGCCTGGTGGTCCGGGCTGCACGTGCTGGGCACGTGGGTGGGGATCGTCGGCGTGCTGACCGGGGCGTGGGGCCAGTACATCTCGGCGACGACGGGTGAACGGTTCGTCACGATCATCGGGCTGGGGGCCGCTGCGGTCGGCTTCTACATCAACATGATGCACGGCGGTTTCCTGGCGTAGCCGCACCGCGACGCGGGGGGCGCCGCCGGGCCTCCGCCGGGGCGCCGTCGGCGGCGCGAACCGCCCGATCCGGCTCGGCCCTGGGCCGAACGGGGCGCCTGGGGGCACAGTAGGCTTCCGGCGAGCATCACTCAGTTCGCCGGAGGAGCGTCGCGCCATGAGCCTGACCCTGAGGACCATCAGCCGAGAGCAGCATCTGGCGTATGTCCAGAGCCTGGCCTCGGCAAGCCACTGTCAGGTGCCCGCGTGGGCGGACGTGAAGAACGAGTGGCGTGCGGAGAACCTGGGCTGGTTCGACGAGCGTACGGGGCAGATGGTGGGCGCGGGCCTGGTGCTCTACCGCCAGTTGCCGAAGGTCAAGCGCTACCTGGCGTACCTGCCGGAGGGTCCGGTCATCAACTGGTACGCGCCCAACCTGGACGAGTGGCTGCGCCCGATGCTGGACCACCTCAAGCGGCAGGGCGCGTTCTCGGTGAAGATGGGCCCGCCCGTGGTGATCCGGCGCTGGGACGCGGCAGCGATCAAGAAGGGCATCCAGGACCAGGACGTCAAGCGGCTGCGCGACATCGAGGCCACGCACATCGAGCCGCGCGCCTTCGAGGTGTCCGACAAGCTGCGCAAGATGGGCTGGCAGCAGGGCGAGGACGGCGGCGCCGGCTTCGGTGACGTCCAGCCGCGCTACGTCTTCCAGGTGCCACTGGAGGGCCGTTCGCTGGAGGACGTCCACAAGGGCTTCAACCAGCTGTGGCGCCGCAACATCAAGAAGGCCGACAAGGCCGGCGTGCAGGTGGTCCAGGGCAACATGGCCAACCCGTACGACCTGGACGAGTGGCAGCGCCTGTACGAGATCACCGCGGAGCGCGACAAGTTCCGGCCCCGCCCCAAGGCGTACTTCCAGCGCATGTGGAACGTGCTGAACGCGGAGGATCCGCACCGGATGCGGCTGTACTTCGCCGAGCACGAGGGTGAGCGCATCTCGGCGGCGACGATGCTCGTCGTCGGTGGTCACGTGTGGTACAGCTACGGTGCCTCGGCCAACCACAAGCGTGAGGTGCGGCCGTCGAACGCGATGCAGTGGCGGATGCTCCAGGACGCCTACGCGCTGGGGGCCAGCCTCTACGACCTGCGGGGCATCAGCGACTCCCTCGACGAGAACGACCACCTGTTCGGTCTGATCCAGTTCAAGGTCGGCACGGGTGGGCAGGCGGCGGAGTACCTGGGCGAGTGGGACTTCCCGCTCAACAAGCTGCTGCACAAGGCGCTGGACATGTACATGTCGCGGCGCTGAGCCGCCCGGCGGTCCCGCCGCCCCGCCCGTCGACGACGGACCCGACGACCGACGACCCGACCGAGAAAGGTTCCCTACCGGCCATGGCGCTCTCCCTCTACGTCGACACCGATCGCTGGCGGGCGCACCAGCAGTCGATGATCCAGCAGTTCCCGGGGATCGTTCCGGTCTGCAAGGGCAACGGCTACGGCTTCGGCCACGAACGGCTGGCCGACGAGGCCACCAAGTTCGGCGCCGACATCCTGGCCGTCGGCACGACCTACGAGGCGGCCCGCACCAAGGACCTGTTCGGCGGGGACCTGCTGGTGCTCACCCCGTTCCGCAAGAACGAGGAGCCGGTGCCGCTGCCGGACCGCGCCATCCGCTCGGTCTCCTCGGTGGAGGGCGTGGGCCTCATGCGCGGGGCGCGGGTCGTCATCGAGGTGATGAGCAGCATGAAGCGGCACGGGGTCACCGAGCAGGACCTGCCCCGGCTGCACGCCGCGATCGACGAGGTGCGCCTGGAGGGCTTCGCGATCCACCTGCCGCTGGACCGGGCCGACGGCTCGGACGCGGTGGAGGAGGTCATCGGCTGGATGGACCGGCTGCGGGCCGCCCGGCTGCCGCTGGAGACGATGTTCGTCAGCCACCTGAAGCCGCAGGAGTTCGCCCTCCTCCAGCAGCAGTTCCCGCAGACCCGCTTCCGCGCCCGGATCGGCACCCGGCTGTGGCTGGGCGACCACGACGCGACGGAGTACCGGGGCGCGATCCTGGACGTGACGCGGGTGACCAAGAGCGACAGGTTCGGCTACCGGCAGGCCAAGGCCCCGGGGGACGGCTGGCTGGTCGTCGTCGCGGGCGGCACCTCGCACGGGGTGGGCCTGGAGTCCCCCAAGGCGCTGCACGGCATGACCTCCCGCGCCAAGGGAGTGGCCCGCGCGGGACTGGCGACCGTGAACCGCAACCTGTCCCCCTTCGTGTGGGCCGGCAAGCAGCGCTGGTTCGCGGAGCCCCCGCACATGCAGGTCTCCATTCTCTTCGTGCCCTCCGACGCGCCTGAGCCGCACGTGGGCGAGGAGCTGACGGCGATCCTGCGGCACACCACCACCACGGTGGACCGCACGATGGACCGCTGACGCGGTCGTTTCGAGGCGGCCTCGCCGAAAGGGGCTGCCCCCTGTGCGTCTCGTCGCAGACTGCGGGTGCGTTGTGGCTTGTCGCGCAGTTCCCCGCGCCCCTCCGGGGGCGCGGGGAACTGCGCGGGTGACCACGACGGCGGCGCAGGCGGCGGCGGACAGCCAGGGGCAGCCCCTCACCCGCGTTCGGTCAGGCCACAGCGGCGAGCGTCAGCGCTCGGACTTGCCGTCGATGAAGTCCTGCACGTTCTGGCGGGCCTGGTCGTCGAAGTACTGGACCGGCGGCGACTTCATGAAGTACGAGGACGCCGAGAGGATCGGGCCGCCGATGCCGCGGTCCTTGGCGATCTTCGCGGCGCGCAGCGCGTCGATGATGACGCCGGCCGAGTTGGGGGAGTCCCACACCTCGAGCTTGTACTCCAGGTTCAGCGGCACGTCACCGAAGGCGCGGCCCTCGAGGCGGACGTAGGCCCACTTGCGGTCGTCCAGCCAGGCGACGAAGTCGGAGGGGCCGATGTGCACGTTGTCGGCGCCCAGGTCGCGGTCGGGGATCTGGGAGGTGACGGCCTGCGTCTTGGAGATCTTCTTCGACTCCAGCCGCTCCCGCTCCAGCATGTTCTTGAAGTCCATGTTGCCGCCGACGTTCAGCTGCATCGTGCGGTCCAGGATGACGCCGCGGTCCTCGAACAGCTTGGCCATCACGCGGTGCGTGATGGTGGCGCCGACCTGCGACTTGATGTCGTCGCCGACGATCGGCACACCGGCGGCGGTGAACTTGTCCGCCCACTCCTTGGTGCCGGCGATGAAGACGGGCAGCGCGTTGACGAAGGCGACGCCGGCGTCGAGGGCGCACTGCGCGTAGAACTCGACGGCGGACTGCGAGCCGACGGGCAGGTAGCAGACCAGGACGTCGGCCTGCGCGTCCTTGAGCGCCTTCACGACGTCGACGGGCTCGGCGTCGGACTCCTCGATGGTCTCGCGGTAGTACTTGCCCAGGCCGTCGTAGGTGTGGCCGCGCTGCACGGGCACGCCGGCCGGCGGCACGTCGCAGATCTTGATCGTGTTGTTCTCGCTGGCACCGATCGCCTCGGCGAGGTCGAGCCCGACCTTCTTGCCGTCGACGTCGAAGGCGGCGACGAACTCGATGTCGCGCACGTGGTAGTCGCCGAACTGGACGTGCATCAGACCCGGGACCCTGCTGTCCGGGTCGGCGTCCTTGTAGTACTCGACGCCCTGCACCAGCGATGCGGCGCAGTTGCCCACGCCGGCGATGGCTACGCGAACCGAACCCATTCCGGTTGCTCCCTGTGTGTTCTCGCTGAGGCCGCGGTAGTGCGCGGGCCTCATCTGTCGGTGTTGTCGGACGGACCCGACGAGGGACGGTCCGAACCGGTCTCGCGCGCCGGGCGCCCCAGACGCTCGTCGCCCTTCCGCTCGCTCCCCTTGCGTTCGCTCTCGATGAGCTCGGTGAGCCAGCGGACCTCCCGCTCCACGGATTCCATGCCGTGGCGCTGGAGTTCGAGCGTGTAGTCGTCCAGGCGCTCGCGCGTACGGGCCAAAGAGGCGCGCATCTTCGCGAGCCTCTCCTCCAGCCGGCTGCGGCGTCCTTCCAGTACGCGCATGCGCACGTCGCGCGACGTCTGGCCGAAGAAGGCGAAGCGGACGCCGAAGTGCTCGTCCTCCCAGGTATCGGGACCCGTCTGGGAGAGCAGGTCCTCGAAGTGCTCCTTGCCTTCGGCCGTCAGCCGGTAAACGATCTTCGCCCGCCGCCCGGCGAGCGAGCCCGCCTGCGCACGGGGGGTCAGCTGCTCCTCGGGCTGGGCGCTCGGCTCCTCCACCAGCCATCCGCGCTGTACCAGCGCCTTGAGGCAGGGGTAGAGCGAGCCGTAGCTGAAGGCGCGGAAGACGCCGAGCGAGGTGTTGAGCCGCTTGCGCAGCTCGTACCCGTGCATGGGGGACTCGCGGAGCAGGCCGAGGACGGCGAACTCGAGGACGCCCGAGCGTCTGCTCACAGGCCGCCACCTCCGTCCGTCTCCGGCCGTCCCGCGCTTGTCGCGGCACGTGTCTCGCTCTGATGTATCGACTCGATACATCACGACGATAGAACGGCCCTTCGGGTGCGACAAGAGGGGGGTCCGTGAAGGGACTCACATCACCGATTCATCGCAGCTGCTTTGCGTCGAATACGGCGAATACACCGTAAGAGAGGTTTTGAAGCTGCGTAGTCTGTCGCGTGTGCAGACCACCGGGAACCGTGCGGCGTGCGAACGCGTCCTCGTCCTGGGTGCAGTGCGCGCGGGTGAGGCGGAACCGTCCGCCCGGTGCACTCGGGGGGACCAGAAGCCAACTGCCACCTTCAGGCGCTACGGCCGCCTGCCCGAGGAGTAGCTGTTCCAATGAGCGGAAACCGTCGAAAGCCGCCGCAGGGGCGCGGCCGTCGCGCGGCCCAGCCGCCACCGCCCTCCGGACGCCGCGCGGCGCAGCGCGGCCACGGCGGAGGGCCGGCCTCCGCCTCTGGTGACGCGTCCGGCGACCGGAGCGAGCCGCAGGCGTACGGGGGCCGTGCGGCGGCCCGCAAGGCCGCCCAGGGCGGCGGACGGCGGCGGGCGGCCTCGGCCGCGGTCGGCGCCCAGACCGGCCGCCGCGCCGCGGGCGGTCGCGGTCGCGGGGGCCCCGAGCGCAAGCGCTTCATCGACTACCCGCGCGCGAACAAGTCGGGCGTACGGCGCTGGCTGCCGTCCTGGAAGCTGGTCACCGGCTCCTTTTTCGGCTTCGTCGGACTCCTCATCGTCGCCTTCGCCATCGGGCTGTGGATGGTGGAGGTCCCCGACCAGGCCAAGGCCGACGCCCGCTCGCAGACGAACGTCTACTACTGGGAAAACGGCGACCGGATGGCCGTGGCGGGCGCCGAGGGCGAGAAGAACCGGCAGAACGTCTCGCTGAGCCAGATGCCCAAGTCCCTCCAGCACGCGGTGGTCGCCTCGGAGAACGAGACGTTCTGGGAGGACTCGGGCGTCGACCCGATGGGCATCGCGCGCGCGGCCTTCAACATGGCGACCGGCGGTGACACCCAGGGCGGCTCGACGATCACCCAGCAGTTCGTCAAGAACAACTACCTGACCCAGGACCAGACCATCAAGCGCAAGGTCACGGAGCTGTTCATCTCCATCAAGGCCGGCGCTACGATGGACAAGGGCGAGATCCTGGAGGGCTACCTCAACACCGCCTACTTCGGCCGCGGCGCGTTCGGCGTCCAGGCGGCCTCCCAGGCGTACTTCGGCAAGGACGTCGCGAAGATCAGCGCCTCGGAGGGCGCCTATCTGACGACGCTGCTGAACGGCGCCGCCCTGTACGACCCCTACGAGGGCGACCGGGAGGCGAACGAGGCCCGTTCGCTGAAGAAGTGGCGCTCGGTCATCCACCGCGAGGTGGAGATCGGCAAGATGAAGAAGTCGAAGGCGAAGGAGATCCTCGCCAAAGACCTGCCGAACATCAAGCCGCCGAAGAAGGCGATGGACAAGCGGGGCCAGAAGGGCTACATGATCGACCTGGCCAACAGGTACCTGGTCAACAACGATGTCCTCACCCGCGAGCAGCTCAACCGCGGCGGTTACCAGATCACCACGACCTTCGACAAGAAGAAGACGTTCGCGCTGCGGGACTCGGTCAACAAGGTCTACAAGGAGAACATCGACGAGAAGAAGCGGCCCGACCTGGACTCGCACGTCCAGTTCGGCGGCGCCTCCGTCAGCCCCTCGGACGGGCAGATCGTCGCCATCTACGGCGGCAAGGACTACATCGAGCACTTCACCAACAACGCGGACGACACGGGTGTGCCCGTCGGCTCCACGTTCAAGCCCTTCGTGCTGGCGTCGGCCATGAGCGAAGGCGTACGGGACCGCAACGGCCCCGAGACGCAGTCGGCGGACATGCGCCACCTGGTCAACCCGGACACCAGCTACTACGACGGCCGCAACAAGCTGCTGATCCGCGACTACAACGGGGAGATCTGGAAGAACAAGGAAGGCGAGTACTGGCGCCAGACCAACGACGGCGGCAAGGACTACGGTGACGCGGACGACGGCTACCGGATCAACCTGCGCGAGGCCATGAAGCACTCGGTCAACTCGCCGTACGTGCAGCTCGGCATGGACATCGGCATCCCCACCGTGCGCTCGAGCGCCGAGGAGGCGGGGCTGCTGGAGTCCAGCCTCAACAAGTCGAACAGCCCCTCCTTCTCCCTCGGTATCTCCACCCCGAGCGCCATCCGCATGGCGGGCGCCTACGGCACCTTCGCCGCCGAGGGCAAGCGCAACGACCTGTACTCGGTCAAGAAGGTCATCGGCCAGAAGGGCGAGAATCTCTCCCTGCCGGCGCACAAAAAGGAGCAGGCGTTCACCCCGCAGGTGGCCAACAACGTCACGGACGTGCTCACCGACGTCACCGCGCCGGGCGGTACCGGCAGCGTGGCCCAGGGCCTGGGACGCCCCTCGGCCGGCAAGACGGGTACGACGGACGGCAACAAGTCGGCGTGGTTCGTCGGGTACACCCCGCAGCTGTCGACAGCCGTGGGCATGTGGCGCCTCAACGACGACGCCTCGGTCAAGAACCGCAAGTTCCTGGAGATGTTCGGCACCGGCGGTCAGAAGAAGATCCACGGTGCGTCCTTCCCCGCCGAGATCTGGACCGCCTACATGAAGGACGCGCTGGAGGGCACGAGCGTCAAGCCCTTCCCGAAGGCGACGCCCATCGGCGAGAAGGTGTACGGGCCGGGCGCGAGCCCCGACCCGACACCCACCGAGACCTCGCCGCCTCCGTCGCCCTCGGAGGACCCCAGCGAGAGCCCGTCCGAATCGCCGTCCAAGACGCCCTCGGAGTCGCCGTCCGACTCCGCCACGAGCTGTCCGCCGCTCGACCCCACGTGCGACGACGACAACGGCCAGGACGGCGGCGGAGGCGATCCGCCGGACGGCGGCAACGACAACGAGGGGCCCGGTGGGGGTCCGGGCGGCGACTCCGGCGACACGGGCGATACGGGAGACCCAGGAAACTGGATCGCGGGTTCCAACGGCCGCAGGGAGTGACCGCTCCCCCGGCAGGACCCACCGGACAGTGACGGTGAAGGCCCCGGCTCGGACACCGAGCCGGGGCCTTCACCGTGCCACGGGAGCTTCTTCGCCATGCCACGGGAGCTTCTTCGCCATGCCACGAGAGCTCCTTCGCGTGCCGCCGGATTTCCTGTGCGTGCCGCGGGAGTTCTTGTGCGGAGGCCGCGGGAGCTGCTGTGCGGAGGGGGAAGGCAGCGCGAGGGACGGGTTGCCCTCTCCGTGAGGCGTGTGCGGCAGGATGTGGCCCATGACGAGCGCCCCCACCGACCGGACCCCCGCTCCGAAAC
>NZ_JASKYT010000369.1:0-6146 GCF_041028275.1 Streptomyces sp. PU-14G | reverse complement strand
GCACGAGGCCGGTGGCCACACCCCCCGCCGCCTCGATCCGGCCCGCCACGGCCTTCATCTCCCGCTGCCCCAACGGCCCCCCGATGAGCGGCCCGAGGTATCCGCGTATGCCCTGCATACCCCGCAGCCACCACTGTCCGTACACGTGCGGCGAGCGGCGCTCGATGCCGTCGACGAGGCGGTCGACGGCGGGCCCGAGCGGGTAGGTCTTGTTGGTGGGCCACGGCAGCCGCTGCCGCACGTCGCGCATCACGTCGTCGGCGTCGGCGCCGCGCACCATGTCGGTGTCGGTCCAGCTCAGGTAGCCGACGCCGACGCCCACGCCCTTGTACCCGACCTCGGCGCGCAGGCTGTGCGCGAAGGCCTCGACGCCGGACTTCGAAGCGCAGTAGGCCGTCATCATCGGCGCGGGCGTGATGGACGCGAGTGAGGCGATCTGGAGGAAGTAGCCGCGGGACTCCTCCAGGACGGGCAGGAAGGCGCGCCCTGTGACGGCGCCTCCGATGAGGTTCACCTCGATGACGCGGCGCCAGGCGACGGGGTCGGAGTCCATGAAGGGGCCGCCGATGGCGACACCCGCGTTGGCGACGGTGATGTCCACCTTGCCGAAGCGGTCCTTGACCTCGCGCGCGACCTCGGCCATGGCTTCGTGGTCGGTGACGTCGGCGTGCCAGTGGGCGGACTCGGTGTGGAGGGATTCGCCGACCCGCTTCAGCTCGTCGGGCTCCAGTCCGACGAGGGCGATCTTCGCACCGCGTGCGGCCATTTTGCGGGCGAGGAGCGCCCCTACACCGCGTGCGGCGCCGGTGATGACGGCGACCTGTCCTTCGAGCCTGACCCGGGTCATGCGCTCTTCTCCTTCGTCGTGGCGGCGCCTGCGTGCGCGTCCCCCGTCGTGGCGGCGCCTGCGTGCGCGTCCTTCGCCGTGCCGGAAGCCGTGCCGGAACACGCGTGCGCGGCGGCTTCCGGGGCCGTGGTGGCGGTGAGGTGGTGGCTGACGAGCCCGGCGAGCACCTCGCTGACGGTCTCCGGCTCCTCCAGCGGCGTCATGTGGCCGCGCCGCTCCAGCCGGTGGACGCCCGTGCAGTCGGGCAGCAGCGCGGCCATCCGGTGGGCGTGCGGAAGTGGCGTGAGCCGGTCGTGGGTGCCGATGACGACGGCGGTGGGCGCCTCCAGGCGCGGCACCTTGGCCGACAGGTCGAGTCCGGCGAGCACCCCGCCCCAGGCGGCCCGCACGCCTGTCGGGCAGGCGTGCACGATGCGCGCGGTCGCCTCGACGACGGCGGGGTCGGGCTGCGGGCCCAGCGTCCCGTACGCGAGCGCCTTGCGCGTCAGCGAGGTGACGGGGCCGAGGGGGGCGCTGGAGCCGAGCAGCGCGCGGTGGGCGTGGTGGCGCAGCCGCTCGGAGCGGAACGGGATGACGCGGGCCTGTCCTGTCAGGTGCTGGGCACCGGTGCTGCACAGCATGAGCGCTGCGGCGTGGGCGCGCAGTTGCGCGCGGCCCGCCGCCGCCATGAGCGTCATGCCGCCCATGGAGTGGCCGCCGATGACGGCTTTCTCGCCCGGTGCGAGCGCGGCGTCGAGGACGGCGCACAGGTCGTCGGCGAGCATCGCGGTGCTGTAGGCCGCGGCGGTCGCCGCGGCGGGGCTGCGGCCGTGCCCGCGCTGGTCGTAGACGACGACGCGGTGCCCTGTGGCGGTCAGTTCGCGGATGACGGGTGCCCAGAACAGGGTCGAGCAGGTCCAGCCGTGGGAGAGGACGACTGCCGGGTCGCTGTCGCGTCCGTACACCTCGACGGGGAAGGTCACGCCGTCCCCGGAGCGCGCGGTCACCTCGCGTGCGGGGGTGGGCGGCGCGTAGCGTCCGGTGAGTCCGTCGGTCGTGGTGGTCAGGCGGCTCATCGCGCGTCCTCCCGTGCGTGGCCGGGCATGTCCTCCGCCGCGTGGAAGGCGTGGGTGGCCGCCCCCCTGCTGACGTTCCCGGCGAGCAACGGAGCCTTGCGGCGGGCGCCTGCCCTACCCGCGCCGGCCCGCCGCAACACCTCGTACTCCTCCAGCCAGACCTCCCGCGTGATCTTGCGGAACTCGGCCGTGGTGCCGGGCCACACGGCCACCGGGCGGCCCTGCGCGTCCAGGTACCAGCTGGTGCAGCCGGTCTCCCACACGCTGGAGCTGATGCGTTCGCGCAGCTTGGCGTTGTAGGTGTGCTGGGCGATGGGCCGCACGTCCAGCGCCGCCTTGTCGCCGCCACCGAGGGTGTCGAGCTTGCGCAGGTAGTCGATCAGATAGTTGAGCTGGGCCTCGATGATCAGGATCATCGAGCTGGTGCCCAGGCCCGTGTTGGGCCCGATGACGAACAGGAAGTTGGGGAACCCCGTCGTGGTCGTGCCGCGCAGCGCGTTCATGCCGTCCTCGGCCCAGGACTCGGCCAGCGTCTCCCCGTCCGCGCCCTTGACGAGGTCGGCGACCGGCATGTCGGAGACGTGGAAGCCGCTGCAGAAGACGATCGCGTCGACCTCCGCCTCACGCCCGTCGGCGGAGACGAGCGTGTTGCCGCGGACCTCCTGGAGCCCGGAGTCGATGACGTGCGCGTTGGGCTTGGCGAGCGCCGGATAGTAGTCGTCGGACACGAGCGTGCGCTTGCAGCCGACGCGGTAGTCAGGCGTCAGCTTGCGGCGCAGCTCAGGGTCCTTGACCGCGCGCCTCATGTGCAGCGTGGAGACCTTCTCGACCGCCGGCAGCAGCTTCGGGTACTTGGCGAAGACCTGGGTCTCCAGCTCGTGCACCCCCCACAGCGCGAGGCGGCGCAGCTTCTGGGTGGCCGGGAAGCGGGCGTGCAGCTTCCGTTCGGCCTTGGTGATGCGGCGGTCGTTGCGCGGCACCACCCAGGCGGGAGTGCGCTGGAAGACGGTCAGTTCGCCGACCACGGGCTGGATGGCGGGGATGATCTGGATGGCCGAGGCCCCGGTGCCGACGACCGCGACGCGCTTCCCGCGCAGGTCGTAGTCGTGATCCCAGGTGGCCGAGTGGAAGACCTTGCCCTCGAACGAGTCCAGCCCCGGGATGTCGGGCAGCTTCGGCTCGGAGAGCGGCCCCGTCGCGGAGACGACGACGTCCGCGGTCAGCGCGCCCCGGGAGGTCTCCACCCGCCAGTGGAGCTCCTCCGCGTCCCAGGTCATCTGCTGGACCTCGGTGTCGAAACGGATGTGCTGGCGCAGTCCGAAGGTGTCGGTGACGCGCTCCAGGTAGGCACGGATGTCCGGCTGGGGGGAGAAGCTGCGCGGCCACTCCGGGTTGGGCGCGAAGGAGAACGAGTACAGGTGCGAGGGGATGTCGCACGCGCACCCGGGATACGTGTTGTCGTGCCAGGTACCGCCGACGGCCCCCCTGCGCTCCAGGAGGACGAAGTCCGTCACCCCTGCGCGGCGCAGCCGCACGGCGGCTCCCAGGCCGCCGAATCCGGTGCCGATCACCGCCACCCGTACGTGCTCCTGCTCGTGCTCGGCCGCCATGCCGCCGCCTCCCGAGGTCTGTCGCATCCGTGCGCTGAAACGCTGTGTGCCTTGTGCTGCGCTGTGTTCCTTGTGCTGCACCGATGTGCGCCGTCTGCCGTGCGCTGTGCAGTGTGGTGCGTGCCGAATGACCGTGCCAGTAATCACTGGCACGGTTCGAGAGTAGAGCAGCCGCATACTCATGGGTAGGGGTCGGCGAGAGGAAAGTTACCGGCGGTCGCACCGGGTCGCCGGACAGCAGGCGGCACCTGGCCTCTCGCCTGGACCTTGCTGGGCTCGCGGGCTCCGGCACGGACTTTCGCGGCGGGTCCGGATCAGTGGGCCGTCGGGGCCGCAGTCATGACAGCCGGCGTCGCGGACGGGCAGGAATAGCCCTGGCTTGGTAGCAGTGGGCGCGATTGCCGTGGCGAGCGGTCAGGGCCCTGGCGTGCATGAGCCGGCCGGAGCCCATCCCGTACTCGGACGATGGCGACTCCGCCGGCCGGGTGCGACCGGACGTCTCAGTCGCGCCCCGCCGACTCCGCCGGCCGGGCGAGACCGGACGTCTCAGCCAGGCCCCGCGGACGTCCCTCACAGGTCGAGGGCGTCGGCCAGGTCGCGTAGGCATTCTTCGAAGACGGGTTCCAGGTCGGAGTAGGCGAAGTCCAGTTGGTGCAGGACCTCCATGCACAGCAGGCCGTAGAGCCTGGTCCAGCAGGACAGGAAGACGTGCGCGGCCTCGGGCGGCAGACGCCCGTCGATGGCGGCGGAGTACGCGGCCAGCTGCTCGCGCAGTGACTCGGCCAGGTCGGCCGGGTCGGGCACCGGAAAGGGACGCGTCCTCCACAACTCGACCGTCAGGTCCAGCAGGACGTGCTCGAAGCGCTGCCCGGCCTGATGGCGCACCGAGTCCGGCTGCCGGTTGGACGGGGTGATCGGACTGGCGAAGATCCAGCCGAACTCGGCGGGGTGGGTGCACGCCCAGGCGCGCAGGGCGCGGCAGACCGCGAGGATGCGCTCGCCGACCGGCGCGTCGGGGTGGGCGTCACGGGCGCGTTCCATGGAGGTGGCCAACTCGTGGAAGAAGTCCGCTGTCACCGCGCCGACCAACTCGTCGTGGCTGGCGTAGTAGTGGTACAGGGCCGGGCCGCTCATGCCCACCTGCCTGGCGACGGCGTTGATGGTCACCGCAGCCGACCCCCGCTCGACCAGGAGCCCGCGCGCCGCCGTGTGGATTTCCTCAACGGTCGCCCGGCGCAGCCTCTCCCGCCTGTTGCTGGTCCCCGCGGCCATCTCGCCCCTCTTGTCGCTCCGTTGGCTCTGCTGGCCGCCGGCTCTGGCGGCCGTTGACTCTGCTGACCGTTGACTCTGACGGCCGTTGGCCCTGCTGGCCGTTGGCTCTGTTGACATCCTATGACGCCTATGGTTACTTACGAGCCCTAAGCTAGCCTAGAGGCTCTAAGGAGTGAGCGTGGAGCACTGGTGGTGGGTCCTTTCCGGGGTGTTGCTGCTCGTCACAGCCGTGTGGTGGGGGTTGTCCAGGTCCGCCCATGTCCGCCGCGGCCCGTGCCGGTCCCGGCACACAACGACCACACGGAAGGCTCGGCGATGAAGGTGATCATCGTGGGGGGCGGCATAGGCGGGCTGACTGCGGCCGTCGCCTTCCACCAGCGTGGCTGGCAGGTGGAGGTTCTCGAACGCGCTCCTGCATTCACCGAGATCGGTGCGGGCGTGTCGCTCCAGCCCAACGGCCTGCGCGCGCTGGACACGTTGGGCCTCGGCGCTCACCTGCGTTCCGGCGGGCCGGCCGATCCGCCGGCGGGCATCCGCCGTGTGAACGGGCGCTGGCTGATCCGCAACGACGTCGACGGCCTCAAACGCCGCTTCGGTCAGTGGGTGACCGTGCACCGGGCCGCTCTGGTCGACCTCCTGCGCGGGGCCGTGCCCGCGCAGGCGCTGCGGCCCGGCACCGAGGTGCGCGAGGTGCGGCCCGACGGCACGGTCCGCCACAACGGCGTCACCTCCACCGCGGATCTCGTGGTGGGTGCCGACGGCGTGCACAGCACGACACGGCGTTCCCTGTGGCCACACGTTCCCGGACCGCGCTACGTCGGATACACCGCCTGGCGTTTCCTCACACCACCCCAGCCCATCGAGGGGAGCGTGGAAACGTGGGGCCGAGGTGAACGATTCGGGCACGTGCCGATGCCGGACGGCCGCGTCTACTGCTACGCGCTGGCCAACGCCCCGGCCGGCTCCCGCACCCGCCTGGACCGGCTACGCGAACGCTTCGCGCACTGGCACGGCCCCATCCCCGGTCTCCTGAACAGCGTGGACGAGGACGCGGTGTTGCAGCACGACACGTACGAGCTGCCGGAGTTGCCCACGTACGTCTCGGGAAACGCGGCGGTGATCGGAGACGCCGCGCACGCCATGGCCCCCAACCTGGGACAGGGCGCCTGCCAAGCGCTTGAGGACGCGGTCACCCTCGCCGCGGCCGTGGACACTCTCGACGTGTCCGCGGGGCTGGAGGAATACGACCGCGTCCGCAGACCGCGCACCCAGACGATCGCCCGCCGCTCCCGGCAGGCCGGCGCTCCCGCGCACTGGACGTCCCCGCCCCTGACCACCCTGCGAGACGCGGCTCTCCCCCTC
>NZ_JASKYT010000368.1:0-5808 GCF_041028275.1 Streptomyces sp. PU-14G | reverse complement strand
CCCTCCCTCCCACCGACATCACCACAGGACGGGGGCGCCCCTGCGCGCTCCCCGGACGGTGAGCTGTCCACCCCGGTCCTGGGCGACGTGATCTCGGTGCCACCTCCCCTGGAGGCGACCTCAGAACGAGCACCCGGCGGCGAAGCTGCCGGACGGTCTCCCGGTGGCGGCACCCCCGCGGCGCCCGCCTTGGACGGCGGACGTGCCCCATCCCCCGCGCACCCGTCCGACCGCAGCAGGAGCAGCGACGTCACCCGCAGCAGGAGCAGGAGCAGGAGCATCGACGTCATCCGCCGCGGCAGCCCGACGCCCGAACTCAGTCCCCGCGGTGAGGCGGACCCGGCCACCGCGGCGGCCCTGTTCGCCGATCCAGCCCGTGCCCGAGCCCTGATGGCCCTGGCCGACGGCAGGTCGCTCCCCGCCTCCGTACTGGCCGACGAGGCGGGAGTCTCCGCGCAGACAGCAAGCGCGCACCTGGCGAAACTGCGCGAAGGGGGCCTGGTGACGGTCGAGAAGTCGGGCAGGCACCGCTACTACCGCCTCACCGGTCCCGAGGTCGCCACGGCCCTGGAAGCCCTCACGGCACTCGCTCCGCCCCGCCCGGTCCGCTCCCTGCGCGCCCACAGCCGCGCGGCAGCGCTGCGCCGGGCACGGACCTGCTACGACCACCTCGCGGGAGACCTGGGTGTCCAGGTGACCGCGGCACTGGTCGCGGCCGACGCCCTGCACCCCACCGACGGCATCCCCGACACCCGCCGCCGTCCCCACGACCCACTCTCCTCCCCGCTCCCCGCACACCCTTACGCACTCGGACCCACAGCTCAGGAGGTGTTCGCCTGCCTGGGCGTCAATCTCTCGGAGACGATCAGCCCGCCCCATCCCACGCGACGCCCCTTGCTGCGGTTCTGCCTGGACTGGACGGAGCAACGCCACCATCTGGCGGGCCGTCTGGGAGCGGCCCTCCTCACCGCGCTCCTCACCCAGCGGTGGCTGACCCGGGGCGCCCGCCGCAGAGCCCTCATCCTCACTCCCGAAGGAGCACGGCATCTCGCGGCGGCCCTCCCCCTGCCGGGGAACCTCACGGAGGAACGCGACGATCCCCCGTAACCCGACGTGGGCCGATCCGTGCACCCGGCCAGGGCCTGCCCTCGCGGGTGTCCCTCGCCGGGTGCACGGACCAGCCACAGGGATCAGCCGAGCTTGGCCGCCTGCGCTTCGATGACGGCGGTCGGCTGCTCGAAGGCCTCGCCCCGGGTGATCGCCGCGATGTTGAAGGACGAGAACCCTGCCAGCGTGGTGCCCTGCCGGAAGACGACGACCTTGGTGTCGGCGGACGTACCGTCCTGCTCCGTCCCCACGGTCCAGGCAACGGCTTCCTCACCCACGGAAAGCTTCTCCTCACTGACCTTGGTGACCTGCTGCTTGTCTCCGTCGGCCGTCATCGCGAACCCTCCGGCGCACTTCTTGCCGGCCTCCCGCAGCGTGGCGAGGGCCCGCTGGGCGCCGTCAGCCTTGTAGGACCACAGGGAGGTCAGCGTCTTGGTGACATCGAGCGAGTCGAGCATCGCCTCCTCCGCCTCCCCTTCCTTCATGTCCGCCATCTCGTCCGTCGACGGCAGGTCCTTCTTGGCCGCCTCGGCCTCGTGGACGACGAGCCGCTGGACGCGCGCCGTCGGCTCACCCGTCGGCAGGGACGACAGCACCTGAGCGACGGGCTTGCACTCGGCCCGTTCGACAGAGACAGAACCGGGCTCGAAGACGTCGCTCTTCCCCGGCACCTTGACCTCGTGGCCCTTGACGTCCCCCTCGGCAACCACGCGCTTGTCCAACTCGCCGGCCGTGAGCGCCTTCGCGACCGGCTTCCCGGCCCCCGCGTCGCCGCGTGCCTCCTTGCCCTCACCGCCCTCTGCGTCGCCACCGCAACCGGTGACCAGAAGCGCGACGGAGACCGCGGAAGCGGTCAGGACGGTACGACGTATGGCAGCGACTCGCACTGTGCATCTCCCTGTGCTGTTGTTCCTGCGCTGGGACGGCGCAGATCATGCAAGCAAGACCAGCGTGGCCGCGGCACGGTTGTGCTCGAAAGACCGACTGTTCGTGAATCGAGATGCGGCTGCGGGAGGTGCGGAACGGGAGAGCAGGAAGGCGACGAGGACCGAACCCGATGGCGGCCGAGACGAACGCGGGGGATTCAACCGGCCCTTCACTTCGACCTCAGGGCCCAGCTCGCCACCGACGTCCTCGATCCGGACGGAACCACCGGCATTCCGCGCGCTCTTCCTCAGCCGCTGACAGCGCGGTGGCAGGACGTCCTCGCCGGTGCCCGTCTTCCCGTGCGGAACCAACTCCACTCCTCGCCCGCCCGCCTGCGCCGTTTTCGCCTGCGCCGAGGGAGCACGATGACGAGCCACCGACTCCCTCAGCGGCGGTCGATGCCGGCCACCACGTAGACGAGGTGGTGGACGCCTTCTCCGCGGAGGTCGAGGTGCTCCGTGTACGGCGAGCTTGCTCCGCAGCACCGGTACCTCCAACGGGCGGACGCCCCCTCCACAGCCGGCCACCTGTCTGACCTTCTGTTCCCCTGCCGCTCAGGCTGTGGTCCTGCGGCGGAACTCGCTCGGGGTGGTGCCCCGCTGTCTCTTGAACGCGACGCTGAACGCGAACGGATCTGTGTAGCCGACGGCGCGGGCGACATGAGCGACACTCGAGGACTCTTGCTCGACGAGAAGGTCCGCCGCCAGTGTCATGCGCCAGCGCGTCAGGTAGGTCAGCGGCGGCTCGCCCAGCAGATCGGTGAATCGTTTCGCCAGCGTCGAGCGGGAGACCCCTGTACGCCGGGCCAGTTCGCCCACCGTCCACGGCGCGGCCGGCTCGGTGTGCAGGAGTCGCAGCGCCTGGCCGACCACCGGGTCCTTCTGGGCGGTCCACCAAGCCGGGGGGTGGCCGCCGGGCTGGTCCAGCCAGGTGCGCAGTGTGCAGACCAGCATCCAGTCAAGGAGTCGGTCGAGCACGACCTGCTGGCCGGGTTCGTCGCGGGCGACCTCGGCGGCGAGGTGGTCCAGCACCGGGTCGCCGGTGTCTGAGGCGTCCACGCGCAGCACGACGGGCAGCGCGTCCATCAGTTGCCGGCTTATCTCGCCGCGGACCGGATAGGCGCCGACGACCAAAGTCGTCGCAGCGCTGTCGTCGCCGCCCCCTTCGCCGGGATCGTGCCAGCCCAGCCGATGCCGGGTGCCGCCCTGCTCGGGCGTCGCGCAGTCCTGTCCGCAGACGATCGGCTCGACCGTGCTGCCGGGTTCGTCGACGAACGTGAATGTCGTGGGACCGCGCACCACGATCGTGTCGTGGGGGCCGAGGCGCTCAGGCGGACGTCCCTCCGGCACGATCCACCCTGCCCCGGTGAGGACGGTGCACAGGGTCAGCGGCGCACCGTCCACGAAATGCAGTGACCAGGGTGGGGAAAGCGTCGAACTGCCGAACAGGGAGCCGCGAGCCCGCACCCCGCGGAACAGGTCACTGGCGACGTCCACGGCCACAGGGTAGACGATCGCAAAGGTATTGCGGCTTCTTGCCCATGTGAACGTGTGGCCGGAGCGGGTTCAGTGGTTGTCATGACGCCAAAGACTCACCTTGTTCTCGGCGCCACCGGCAGGACGGGCCGCAGGATCGCTGCTCGACTTCGGCTGCGCGACACACCGGTACGAGCCGCCTCCAGGTCGAGCCCGGCCCGGTTCGACTGGTACGAGCCCGACGGCTGGGACGCTGTCCTGCGAGACGTTGATGTGGCCTACGTGGTGCCCCCGCCCGTGCCGGGTCCCGTGCACGAGTTCGTAGCGCGGGCCGAAGCCGCCGGAGTGCGGCGGCTGGTCCTGCTCTCCGGGCGCGGTATGGACGGCTGGGGCGACTCCAGCTTCGGACGGCACATGCTGTCGGCCGAGGAAGCCGTACGCGGCTCGTCACGGGAATGGACCGTCCTGCGGGCCTCGAACTTCGCCCAGAACTTCGACGAGGACGTCTTCCACGCGCCGCTGGTCGCGGGCGCACTGGCACTTCCGGCCGGCGAAGTGCCCGAGCCCTTCATCGACGTCGAGGATCTCGCCGATGCCGCAACTGCGGTGATGACCGAAGGGGACCGGCACGCCGGACGCGTGTACGAGTTGAGCGGACCCCGCTCCCTCACCTTCGCCGAAGCCGTTGCACTGATCTCCCGGGCGTCCGGACGGTCCCTCACCTACCGTCGCATCACCGCGGAGGAGTACGTTTCGTCCCTCGCCAGGCAGGGCCTGAGTCGGCACGACGCCGAAGACGTCGCCGCCATGTTCGCTCTGATGGAGAGCGGCCTGATCGCCGAGACGACCGACGAACTGGCCTCCGTGCTGGGACGTACTCCTCGAACCTTCGAGGAGTACGTCGTCCGGGCAGCCGCGGCGGGCGCCTGGGACGAGCGATGAACCACCAGGCACGTCTCCCCTCCCGGCACAGTCGACGCTGCCGTGTGCACCGGTTGCCCATGCGGGCGACGCGACGCCTCGCGATACCGCCCCGTATCCACACCCCGCAGACGGAAGCATTGACATGAGCACTGACGACAACAACTCGCTGACCCTGGTGGTCACCGCACACCCCGGTTCCGACTCCCTGACTCACCACGTGGCAGAACGGCTCGTGTCGGCCCTCCGCCCCAGGGCGGTAGAGGTGGCGGACCTGCACCGCGAGCAGTTCGACCCCAGGTTCACGCCGGAGGACCGCCGGGCCTACCGCGAAGACGGCAACCACCCTCCCGATGTTCTCCGCGAACACCGCCGTCTCGACCGCGCCACCGACCTCGTCCTGGTCTTTCCCGTGTACTGGTGGTCTATGCCGGCGCTCCTGAAGGGCTGGATCGACCGCGTGTTCGTCAACGGCTGGGCCTTCGAGTTCTCGGCCGAGTCGGGTGTGCGCCCCCGGCTCCAACGGCTCACCACACATCTGCTGCCCATCGCCGGTGCCGACTCCGGCACATACGAACGCCACGGATACGAACGGGCGTTGCGAACGCAGATCGAGCACGGCGTCGTCGACTACGTCGGAAGCCGCCGCGGTGCCGCCGCGTTCCTCCACGAATCCGAGCAACTCTCCTCCGCAGCCACGGAAGAGAGTGTCACACGCGTCGTACGCACCATCAGCGAGGCCGTACGGGCGGAGAAAACCGTTGCCGGGGTTTGACGCGATGGATGAGCTGGATGGGTTCCGACGGACACTGTGAGGACGCTGGAAACGAGCATCTCGCCGGGCCCTTTCGTCGCGGGGGCGGGTCGTCCTCGACGCGTGCCGCGCGCACGGCGTGGAGGCGTACGCCGAGGAGGACGGGAAGCTCTACCTCGTCACCCCGGGGAACCGCGAGCGCCGGTCCGTGCCTCGTATTCGGGCTTCAGCCCGGCCCTCATCAGATCCGCAAGTCGATCGACAAGAGCGCGGTACCGGCGCTGGCACAGCTCGTTCTTCGTGGGCATCGGGCACGGCTCCCAAGGGGGCGTGCACAGCAGAGCTGCGCCACGTGTGTAGTGCATATGTACTGCACGCCGGAGACCCCTCCGCCCTCCCGGGCAGAGGGGTCTCTGACCTGCTGCTTTGCTGTGCCCCCGGCAGGATTCGAACCTGCGACACCCGCTTTAGGAGAGCGGTGCTCTATCCCCTGAGCTACGGAGGCGTGCGGAATGGTGATCCGCGGTGCCTAGCCTAGCGGATGGGGGATCGGCATCGGCAACGTCGTTCGGCGTGGGCGGCCGGGTCAGTAGTGGAGGCCGTGGCCGAAGGGGTAGAGGGGGC
>NZ_JASKYT010000367.1:0-6003 GCF_041028275.1 Streptomyces sp. PU-14G | reverse complement strand
CCCCCCACCCACCTGCGGCCCACGGCCACGCCGGGGCCCCGGGTGGCCGACCTGGCGCCGCGCCGCCGCTGACCCACCACACGCCGTCGGCCCCCCCCCCCCCCCCCCCCCCCCCCCCCCGCACAAGGGGGCTGGGCGCCGCCGCTGACCCACCACACGCCGTCGGCGCGGTGCCCGGCCCCCTTGTGCGGGGGCCGGGCACCGCCGACGGCGTCGGACGAGGGCCGGGCTCAGTCCTTGATCTCGCAGATGACGGCGCCGGAGGAGACCGAGGCGCCGATCTCGGCCTTGAGGTCCTTCACGGTGCCGGCCCGGTGGGCGTTCAGCGGCTGCTCCATCTTCATCGCCTCCAGGACGATGACCAGTTCGCCCTCCTCGACGACCTGACCCTCCTCCACGGCGACCTTCACGATGGTGCCCTGCATGGGGGAGGCGAGCGCGTCACCGGAGGCCGCTGAGCCGGACTTCTTGGCGGCCTTCCTGCGGGGCTTGCGTGCGCCGCCCTCGACGGCGGCACGCGCCAGCGGCATGCCCAGCGACGAGGGGAGGGAGACCTCCAGGCGCTTGCCGCCGACCTCGACGACGACCGTCTCGCGGGCCGTCTCCTCGGCGTCCTCGTCCTCGCCCGCCGACGGCGCGAACGGCTTGATCTCGTTGACGAACTCCGTCTCGATCCACCGGGTGTGGACGTCGAAGGGCTCGCCCGTGCGGCCGGTCACCTCGGGGGCGAACGCGGCGTCGCGCACCACGGTGCGGTGGAAGGTCAGCGCGGTGGCCATCCCCGACACCTCGAACTCGTCCAGCGCCCGCGCCGCACGCTCCAGGGCCTGGCCGCGGCTCGCGCCGGAGACGATCAGCTTCGCCAGCAGCGAGTCCCACGCGGGGCCGATGACCGACCCCGACTCCACGCCGGCGTCCAGCCGTACGCCGGGGCCCGTGGGCGGCGCGAACGTGGTGACCGTACCCGGCGCCGGGAGGAAGTTGCGGCCCGGGTCCTCGCCGTTGATGCGGAACTCGAAGGAGTGACCGCGCACCGGCGGGTCGTCGTAGCCCAGCTCCTCGCCGTCGGCGATGCGGAACATCTCGCGGACCAGGTCGAGGCCCGTGACCTCTTCGGTGACCGGGTGCTCAACCTGGAGGCGGGTGTTGACCTCCAGGAAGGAGATCGTGCCGTCCTGGCCGACGAGGAACTCGCAGGTGCCCGCGCCCTCGTAGCCGGCCTCACTCAGGATCGCCTTGGAGGCCCGGTACAGCTCGGCGTTCTGCTCGTCGCTCAGGTACGGGGCCGGGGCCTCCTCGACCAGCTTCTGGTGGCGGCGCTGGAGCGAGCAGTCACGCGTGGAGACGACCACGACGTTGCCGTGCTTGTCGGCCAGGCACTGGGTCTCCACGTGCCGGGGGCGGTCCAGGTAGCGCTCGACGAAGCACTCGCCGCGGCCGAAGGCGGCCACGGCCTCGCGCACGGCCGAGTCGTACAGCTCGGGCACTTCTTCCAGTGTGCGGGCGACCTTCAGGCCGCGTCCGCCGCCGCCGAAGGCCGCCTTGATGGCGATGGGCAGGCCGTGTTCCTCGGCGAAGGCGACGACCTCGTCAGCGCCGGAGACCGGGTCCTTGGTGCCGGCGACCAGCGGGGCTCCGGCGCGCTGCGCGATGTGCCTCGCTGCGACCTTGTCGCCCAGGTCGCGGATGGCGTGCGGGGGCGGGCCGATCCAGTTGAGCCCCGCGTCCAGCACCGCCTGCGCGAACTCGGCGTTCTCCGACAGGAATCCGTAACCGGGGTGGACGGCGTCAGCGCCCGAGTCGGCGGCGGCCTTGAGGACCTTGGTCATGTCCAGGTAGCTGGCCGCGGGGGTGTCACCGCCCAACGCGTAGGCCTCGTCGGCCACCCGGACGTGGAGTGCGTCCCGGTCCGGCTCGGCATAGACGGCGACGCTCGCGATTCCCGCGTCCTTGCACGCGCGGGCGACGCGGACGGCGATTTCGCCGCGGTTGGCGATGAGCACCTTGCGCACGATGGCTCCCTCCTTGAAACAAGCTGAGTTTAGGTACTGGCGACACCTGACGCCGAGCCGCCCAGGGGGGTGAGCTTGCCCACACGGAGTGTCGTGCGCGTCTCGCGCGGAACCGGATCTCCCCTCGTCATCCCACGGTACGCCGCTTGCGGGCCTCCGTTGTCCGTCTCCGGGGTGTGGGCTAACTCTCTGTCCACAGCACCTGGAGGAACGGGAGGTCTTTGTGGATTCCCTACGAGAGGAGAAGGGAAATTTTGCTGTGCGCCGTTTCCCTTGCCCCGGCATGTACCCGCCAGTAGCGTTCGCCCTGGCGAGTACACGTACCTGGAGTAACCCGGGCGCGTCGAGCGGGCGGGCCGCAACAGGCGTCCCGCCGAGGGAAGATGCAAGCCACAGAAGGGGTGGGGGCGGTGCCAGTGCGCAGACGAGCGGTGGCCGCGGTGACGGCGTTGGTGCTGACGCTGGAGGCGGCCGTACTCGTAGGACTGAATCTCTTCCTCGGCAAGGTCGCCGACGTCCAGCAGATGTCGCTGGCGGGCATCGAGCCGCGCGCCATGACGGTCTCCGCGGTGATCGGAGCCGTGCTGGTCGGCGGCTACGTGCTCACCTGCGCGCTGATCCTCGCCCGCACGGCGGTCCGCGACCTGCCACCGCGCGGCTTCTGGCGCATCGTGCTGATCAGCTGCGCCGTCGTCCACGGCGTGCTCGGCGCCTTCTGCGTCGGCCTGGTGGGCTGGACGGCCTTCGTGGTGCTGATGGTGGTGCTCGGCCTCATCGTGTGGTCGCTGACCTGGTACGGCGAGGCCGCCGGCGAGCAGGTCGAGCAGCCGGCCGGAAGCGGAACGGCCGCCCCCGCGCAGGACGCGGTCAGCGCGCCACCCACAGGTCGGTGACGGCGACCCCCAGATCGGCCAGCAGCCTGCGCAGCGTCGGCAGTGAGAGCCCCAGCACGTTCCCGTGGTCGCCCTCGATGCCCTCCACGAACGGGCCCGAGCGGCCGTCCAGCGTGAAGGCGCCCGCCACGTGCAGCGGTTCGCCGCTCGCCACGTAGGCGGCGATCTCCTCGTCGGACGGGTCACCGAAGTGCACCGTCGTCGAAGCCGTCACCGAACAGCGCGCTTCCGCCGTCCGGGTGTCGACCAGGCAGTGCCCGGTGTGCAGCACGCCCGAGCGGCCCCGCATGTCCTTCCAGCGGGCCGCCGCCTCCGAAGCGTCCGCCGGCTTGCCCAGCGCCCGCCCGTCCAGCTCCAGCACCGAGTCGCAGCCCACGACCAGCGCACCCGCCGCCTCGGCCCGGCCCGCGACCGCCGCCGCCTTCGCCTCTGCCAGCACCCGCGCCAGCTCCGAGGGCGTCGACGCGTCGATCGCGTCCTCGTCCACGCCGCTGACGACGACCTCCGGCGCCATCCCCGCCTGCCGCAGCAGCGCGAGACGGGCAGGGGAGGCGGAGGCGAGGACGAGACGCGGTGAGTTCATGCGAGCCATCGTAAGGACCCGCCCCCCGTGCCGCGCACCCCGCGCACGCGCCTGGCGGGCCCGGGCGGCTCACGAATAAGCCACCGACAACAGCAGCAGCATCACGACCGCCACCACCAGCAGCAGCACCCAGCCGAGACGGTGCACCTTCTCCTGGGTCCTGCGCAGTTCCGGCGGCGGCTCGTCGCGGGGGTCGGACCACAGCATGCGCCCCATGGTGGAGCCGCGCGGGCGCCCCCGCCTGAGTACGCGTACTCAGATGCGGGCGCCCCGCGGACACCGGTCGCCCCGGCGGGCACCGGGCGCCCCGCGGACACCGGTCGCCCCGGCGGGCACAGGGCCTGCCCGTCACCCCGGCCAGTACGTACGCCGCCAGGCACCCGGACCCGGCTGCGGCAGCCCGCGCGGCACCGTACGGGCCGGCTGGGACCACGCGCTCGGCACCCGGCGGCCCGGCTCACCGGGCGCCACGGCCGACGCGCGGGCCCGCACCACCGCCAGCGCGGCGGCCAGCTCCTCCGGCGTCGGGTTGCCCCGCACGACCCGGATGGGCGGCTCGGGCGCCTGGGGGCATGTCTCCACGGAATCCGTCATCGCGGCCTCCTCACAGCGGGATGTTGCCGTGCTTCTTCGGCGGAAGCTGCTCGCGCTTGGTGCGCAGCGTGCGCAGACCGCGGGTGATGTGACGGCGGGTCTCGGCGGGACGGATCACCGCGTCCACGTAGCCGCGCTCGGCCGCCACGTACGGGTTGAGCAGCGCGTCCTCGTACTCCTGTGTGAGCTGGGCGCGCAGCTCCTCGGTCTGGTCGGGCGTGCCCGCCGCGGCCAGCTTCTTGCGGTGCAGGATGTTGACCGCGCCCTGGGCGCCCATCACGGCGATCTGCGCCGTCGGCCAGGCGAAGTTGAGGTCGGCGCCCAGGTGCTTGGACCCCATCACGTCGTACGCGCCGCCGAACGCCTTCCGCGTGATCACCGTGACCAGCGGCACCGTCGCCTCCGCGTACGCGTAGATCAGCTTGGCGCCGCGCCGGATGATCCCGTCGTACTCCTGGTCGGTCCCCGGCAGGAAGCCCGGGACGTCCACGAACGTGAGGACCGGCACGTTGAACGCGTCGCAGGTGCGCACGAACCGCGCCGCCTTCTCGCTCGCGTCGATGTTCAGACACCCGGCGAACTGCAGCGGCTGGTTGGCCACCACGCCGACCGGCTGGCCCTCGATCCGGCCGAAACCGGTGATGATGTTCGGCGCGAACAGCGCCTGCGTCTCCAGGAACTCCCCGTCGTCGACCACGTGCTCGATGACGCCGTGCATGTCGTACGGCTGGTTCGCCGAGTCCGGGATGAGGGTGTCCAGCTCCCGGTCCTCGTCCGAGGTCTCCAGATCCGCCTCTTCGGCGAAGGCCGGCGGCTCCGAGAGGTTGTTGGACGGAAGGTAGGACAGCAGCGCCTTCACGTACTCGATGGCGTCCTTCTCGTCACCCGCCAGGTGATGCGCGACGCCGGACGTGGCGTTGTGCGTCCGCGCCCCGCCCAACTCCTCGAACCCGACGTCCTCACCCGTGACCGTCTTGATGACGTCGGGCCCCGTGATGAACATGTGCGAGGTCTGGTCCACCATCACCGTGAAGTCCGTGATGGCGGGCGAGTAGACGGCTCCGCCCGCACAGGGGCCCAGAATGAGGGAGATCTGCGGAATCACGCCGGAGGCGTGCGTGTTGCGGCGGAAGATCTCCGCGAACAGGCCGAGCGCCGCCACGCCCTCCTGGATACGGGCGCCGCCGCCGTCGTTGATGCCGATGACCGGGCAGCCGGTCTTCAGCGCGAAGTCCATCACCTTGACGATCTTCTCGCCGTAGACCTCGCCCAGGGCGCCACCGAAGATCGTGAAGTCCTGCGAGAACACGCAGACGGGGCGGCCGTCGATGGTGCCGTAACCCGTGACGACGCCGTCGCCGTACGGGCGGTTCGCCTCCAGGCCGAAATTCGTCGAGCGGTGGCGGGCGAACTCGTCCAACTCCGTGAACGACCCCTCGTCCAGCAGGAGTTCCACGCGCTCGCGCGCGGTCAGCTTGCCCTTCGCGTGCTGCTTCTCCACCGCGCGCTCCGAGCCCGCGTGCACGGCTTCCTTCGTGCGGTGCTCGAAATCCGCGAGTTTGCCCGCGGTGGTGTGGATGTCGAGGTCGTCGATGTCTGGGCTGGGCGAGGACATCTCGGAGGGCTCCTAACCGTCACGGGGTGGCTACCGATCCGTAGGCTATCTGCGGCACGGACGTTACGGAGTGCGTCATTGGCCACACCGCTGTGCCCCTCTGTTGCCGCACCCAATGGCTGGGCACCCATGCGCCGGTGCCGCCCCCTTTGCCGGGGCTCTGCCCCATGGTCTTCCCCTTCTTTCGTGAGTGTGCCCTCGGCCGTGGTGGGGGCTCCGCCCCCATACCCCCGGGCCTCGCCGGCCAGGCGTTGGGGCGGCTCCTCCCCCAGACTCCGTCCGGGGGGACCCCCACCCCAACTGCCC
>NZ_JASKYT010000366.1:0-6465 GCF_041028275.1 Streptomyces sp. PU-14G | reverse complement strand
CTTCAGCCCGCTGGCCGCGCTGCCGGCCGCGGTCTTCTCCGTGTGGCACAACGTCTCGGGCGCGCTCGCGGCGGCGTCACCAGGGGAGCGACCACCGTCGAGACCGTGGCGACCGACACCGACAGCGCCACGTCGCCGCGCGCCAGGTACGTCCSSCYSCAACGTCGTGACGTACCTGGCGCGCAGCCGACGAGGATCACACCGGCGGCCAGCTGCGGGGACAGGTCGAGCGCGTGGGCGACCAGCCAGCCGAGCCCCGGCATGAGCACATAGTGCGCGACCAGCCCGAGCGCGACCGCCCACGGCCGCTTCGCCACGCCCCGGAAGTCCTGCGGCGTCATCGTGACGCCCATGCAGAACATCACCACGCCGAGCAGGTACGGCACCGCCTCGCCGCCGCCCTCGAAGGCGCCGGGCGCGAGGAGGCCCAGCACGCCAGCCAGGAGGACCAGCACGGGGAAGACGGTCACCGCGCGGCGCGCGCCGCGCTGCTCGGCCGCGGTGTCGGAGGAGCCCGAGGAGTCGGGTGAGTCCGGGGACGCGTTCTGCTGTTCGGTTCGCACGCGGGAAGACAACGCCCTGGTGGGGCGCCCGCGCAAGGCCGTCTCGCGATGTGACCCACGGTGATCACCGGCCGCGGCCGGCGGTCACGCACAGCAGATCCGCCGTCTGGCGGGACCGCAGCGCGAAAGCAGCCCGCCGATGACGGCGAGCGGCCTGGCGAGCGGGCTGCCCGGAGGCGGTGAGCGGCCTGCCCGGAGGCGGCGAGCGGGCTGCCCGGAGGCGGTGCGTATCGAGCGGCCTGCTCGGACGGAGGCGGTGCATATCGGGCGGCTTGCTCGGAGGCGGTGTATATCTGGAGGCGTGCGGCCCGCGCAGCTTCTGTCAGCTCTCCGTCGGTCGTGGCAGGGGCGTCACGCGCTGCTGGCACTGCCGCTGGGCCTGATCGTGGCCGTCACGGTGGTCGACATCCTCGCGCCGCGAGACGTGCACCTGGGGCCGCTGCTCGTCGCGGCACCGGCCGTCGCCGCGGCCATCGGCGGCGCCCGGCTCGTCACCGGGGTCGGCGCCCTCGCGGTGGTGGCGCAGCTGTTCATCGGGGTCACCCGGCGCGGCTGGCTCAGCCTCAACCACGAGCTCCAGGTCCTCTCGCTGGCCCTCGTCACGGTCGTCATCGCGGTCTTCTGCTCCGTACGGGAGCGCCACGGGCGGGAGCTCACCCAGCTCAGGTCCGTCGCCGCGGCGGCCCAGAGCGTGATCCTGCGGCCACTGCCGGGGCGGATCGGTCCGCTCCGGCTCGCCTCGGTCTACCTGGCGGCGGAGGCCGAGGCGCAGATCGGAGGCGACCTGTACGCCGCCGCCCGGGTACGGGGCGGCACCCGTCTGCTCATCGGAGACGTACGCGGCAAGGGCCTGGCCGCCGTCAGCGACGCCGCGATCGTCCTCGGAGCCTTCCGGGAGGCCGCCCACCGGCACGCGGACCTCGCCGGGCTCACCCGGGACCTGGAGCGCAGCCTCAGCCGGGCGCTCGGCGAAACCGCGGACGGGTCCGCCGGGCCCGGGCCTGCGGCACCCGGCGCGAGCGACGGCTTGGCCGCAGGTGCTTCCGCCGCGGAGCCAGGGGCCCCCGGCTCCGCGCACGGCCCACAGCCCGACGAGCCCGACGAGGCAGCCGACGAGCCCGACGAGCCCGGCGAGGTCATCGAGGTCGTCGAGGATTTCGTCACCGCCGCGGTCCTGGAGATCCCCGACGACGAGCCGGTGGTCCGGGTGGTCAACTGCGGGCACCCGCCGCCGCTGCTGCTGCGCGGCCACGAGGTCACCGGGCTGCCGGCGCGGCAGCCCGGGACGCCGCTGGGGCTGGGGGGTTTCGGGGACGCCGACTACCGCATCGACACCTTCTCGCTGGACGCCGGGGACGTGCTCCTGCTGTAC
The DNA here is from genome assembly GCF_041028275.1 of Streptomyces sp. PU-14G. Classification (NCBI taxonomy): domain Bacteria; kingdom Bacillati; phylum Actinomycetota; class Actinomycetes; order Kitasatosporales; family Streptomycetaceae; genus Streptomyces; species Streptomyces sp. PU-14G. Next base: position 4,530 of record NZ_JASKYT010000366.1, on the reverse strand, counting down.
ACCGACGGGGTCATCGAGGCCCGGGACGGCACGGGGGATTTCTACCCCCTCTCGCAACGCCTGGGCGCGTGTGCGGGTGAGGACCCTCGCACCGTCGTCCAGCGGGTCAGGGACGACCTGCTCACCCACACCGGCGGCAGCCTGGACGACGACGCCGCGATGATCGCGCTCAGCAGGGAGCCGCTCGCGCCCTTGGGCGGGCGGACCTGACGCGGACGCCCCTCGGAGCCGGACCGGCGCGGCGTGTCCGACGGGGCCGTCGCTCGCCGGATGCGAGGAGGACGCCGCACGGCGTCACCGGGGCCCGGGCGCCCGCACGGTGAGGATGCCCAGCGTCGAGTGGGAGGGCAGCAGACCCGAGGAGACGACGGCCGTGAACGCGGGAGCGTTCAGTTCCGCCAGCCGTGCGCAGGCCTCCTCACCGAGGGCGCGGTATGGTGCCGCCGCCAACTCGTCCGTCCGCCGCTCCACCTCGTCGCGCAGGGCCCGCCCGGCGTCGGTGGCGGCCCCGTCCGCGTCCACCAGCCCCCGCGCCGCGAGCCGCTCGGTGGCGGCGGCCCACTCCTGTGCGCTCCAGCCGCGCGAGGCGAAGTTGCCCACCGGCGCGGCGCCGATCGAGGCGAAGGAGACCAGCGCCTCGCAGCCGTCCAGCCCGGCGGTCAGGAGCGCGGCGAGGTGGCCGTCGCCCCGGTGCTCGCGCAGGATGTTCGCAGCCTGCCACAGCACCAGGTGCGGCTCCTGGGGCCAGGGCAGCGCCGCGTTGGCGGCGGCGAGCGGGCGCCCGGCCAGGTCGGCGGCCTCGGCGGCCTTTCTGGCCAGCGCCGCCGCTTCGATGAGGCCGTCCTCGGCGATCCGGTTGCCGAGGACGGCGCGCAGCGCCGCGTCCACGCCCCGGGTGCGGGCCGCCAGAACCGCCTCGGGCGCGGCCGTCCGCCAGGCGGCCGGCACGTGGGTGGCGACCGTGCGCGGGCTGAAGCTGTAGAAGACGGCCGTCACCAGTTCGGGCGTCGCGGGCCCGAGTGGGGCGGCCCGCAGGGCGAAGTAGGCCGGCCAGCGCTCGGTGGTGTGGTAGCCGAGTGCGGTGGTCTCGGCGGCGACCTGGGGAGCGAAGTAGACGGAGGCGTAGACGGGTTCGAGCTGGTGCCACATCTGCCGCGCGAGACTCGGGAAGTCAGCCATGGCGGTAAGCTAACGGGGCAATGTGAACACCGTCAACATGCGTGGATGCCGCTCGTCCGCGCACGCTGGCGTCATGGCAGCCAAGAAGCAGACGAAGATCCAGGTGCGGCGCGTCTACGAGGAGGCCCGGCCCGGCGCCGACGGCGTCCGGGTGCTGGTCGACCGGGTGTGGCCGCGCGGTGAGTCCAAGGAGAAGGCGGCGCTGGACGACTGGAACAAGGACGTCGCGCCCAGCACCGAGCTGCGCAAGTGGTACCGGCACGATCCCGACCGCTACGAGGAGTTCGCCGAGCGGTACCGGGCCGAGCTGGCCACCGAGGAGGGCGAGCGCGCGTTCGACGCACTGCTGGCGACCGCGTCAGGAGCCGGGACCCTCACGCTGGTCACCGCCGTGAAGGATCCCTCGATCGGTCACACGCGGGTGCTGGAGGAGGAGCTGAAGGGCCGCCTCTGAGCGGGTGCGGGGGAGTCGTCGCAGGTCAGGCGCGCGTTGACGAAACATACGAGGGAGTGCATACTTATACCAGTCAGCGCATGCACGTAAGGAGAAGCCAGTGACCGAGCGCGTCGTACTCGCCTACTCCGGCGGCCTTGACACCTCAGTCTGCATCGGCTGGATCGCCGAAGAGACCGGTGCCGAGGTCGTCGCCGTCGCCGTCGATGTCGGCCAGGGCGGCGAGGATCTGGACGTCATCCGCAAGCGCGCGCTGGCCTGCGGTGCCGTCGAGGCCGAGGTCGCGGATGCCAAGGACGAGTTCGCCGACGAGTACTGCCTCCCGGCGATCAAGGCCAACGCGCTCTACATGGACCGCTACCCGCTGGTCTCCGCGCTGTCCCGGCCCACCATCGTCAAGCACCTGGTGGCAGCCGCCGAGAAGCACGGCGCCGGCACCGTCGCCCACGGCTGCACCGGCAAGGGCAACGACCAGGTGCGGTTCGAGGCCGGCATCTCCTCCCTGGCTCCCGACCTCAAGTGCATCGCGCCCGTCCGCGACTACGCCATGACCCGGGACAAGGCCATCGCCTTCTGCGAGGAGAAGGGCCTTCCCATCGCGACGAGCAAGAAGTCGCCCTACTCCATCGACCAGAACGTCTTCGGGCGCGCCGTCGAGACCGGCTTCCTCGAGGACATCTGGAACGCCCCGATCGAGGACGTGTACGACTACACCTCCAACCCCGCGACCCCGCGCGAGGCCGACGAGGTCGTCATCACCTTCTCCGCGGGCGTCCCCGTCGCCATCGACGGCAGGCCCGTCACCGTGCTCCAGGCGATCCAGCAGCTCAACGAGCGGGCCGGGGCCCAGGGAATCGGCCGGATCGACATGGTCGAGGACCGCCTGGTGGGCATCAAGTCCCGCGAGGTCTACGAGGCCCCCGGCGCCCTCGCGCTGATCACCGCACACCAGGAGCTGGAGAACGTCACCGTCGAGCGCGAACTGGCCCGCTACAAGCGGCAGGTCGAGCAGCGGTGGACCGAGCTGGTGTACGACGGCATGTGGTTCTCCCCGCTGAAGCGGGCGCTCGACGGCTTCATCGCCGAGGCCAACCAGCACGTGTCGGGCGACGTCCGGATGACCCTGCACGGCGGGCGCGCCGTGGTGACGGGCCGGCGCTCCGAGCAGTCGCTGTACGACTTCAACCTGGCGACCTACGACACGGGCGACACCTTCGACCAGTCGATGTCGAAGGGCTTCATCGAGATCTTCGGCCTCTCCTCGAAGATGGCCGCCAAGCGCGACCAGCAGGCGTAGCCGACGTTCTTGCCCCGGCCCCTCCCTTCCACTGCTCTCTGCGGCGCGCCCGCAGGGAAAGGCGAAGGAGAGGGGCCGGGGTACTCCCACCACCACAGGAGCAGGAGCACCCAGCAGTGACCAGCAACAACGAAGACGTCCGCCTGTGGGGCGGCCGCTTCGCCGACGGCCCGGCCGAGGCCCTCGAGAAGCTGTCCGCGTCGGTCCACTTCGACTGGCGACTGGCGCCGTACGACCTCGCGGGCTCCCGCGCCCACGCCCGCGTCCTCCACACGGCGGGCCTGCTCACCGCCGACGAGCTGCGCCAGATGATCGACGGCCTGGACGCCCTCGAACAGGACGTCGCCTCCGGCGCCTTCCAGGGCACCCTCGCCGACGAGGACGTGCACACGGCACTGGAACGCGGCCTGCTGGAACGCCTCGGCAAGGACCTGGGCGGCAAGCTGCGCGCGGGCCGCTCCCGCAACGACCAGGTGGCCACGCTCTTCCGGATGTACCTGCGCGACCACGCCCGCGTCCTCGGCGGCCTGCTGGCCGACCTGCAGGGCGCTCTCGTGGGCCTCGCCGAGGCGCACCCCGACGTCGCGATGCCGGGCCGCACCCACCTCCAGCACGCGCAGCCCGTCCTGTTCGCGCACCACGTCCTCGCGCACGCGCAGGCCCTCGCGCGGGACGCCGAGCGGCTGCGCCAGTGGGACGCGCGCACCGCCGTCTCACCGTACGGCTCCGGGGCGCTGGCCGGGTCCTCCCTCGGGCTCGACCCGGAGGCCGTCGCCGCCGATCTCGGCTTCGAGGGCGGCAGCGCGGCGAACTCCATCGACGGGACGGCCTCCCGCGACTTCGTGGCGGAGTTCGCGTTCGTCACGGCGATGATCGGCGTGGACGTCTCGAAGATCGCCGAAGAGGTCATCATCTGGAACACGAAGGAGTTCTCCTTCGTCACGCTCCACGACGCCTTCTCGACCGGCTCGTCGATCATGCCGCAGAAGAAGAACCCCGACATCGCGGAGCTGGCCCGCGGCAAGTCCGGGCGGCTGATCGGCAACCTGACCGGTCTGATGGCGACGCTCAAGGCGCTGCCGCTGGCCTACAACCGCGACCTCCAGGAGGACAAGGAGCCGGTTTTCGACTCCCTCGACCAACTGGAGCTGCTGCTGCCCGCGTTCACCGGCATGATGGCCACCCTCACCGTGCACGGCGACCGGATGGCCGAGCTGGCCCCCGCCGGGTTCTCGCTGGCCACCGACGTCGCCGAGTGGCTCGTCAAGCGCGGCGTCCCCTTCCGGGTGGCGCACGAGGTCGCGGGTGCCTGCGTCAGGGAGTGCGAGAGCGCGGGCATCGAGCTGGACGAGCTGACGGACGAGCAGTTCGCCGCGCTCTCCGAGCACCTGACACCCGAGGTGCGCGAGGTGCTGAACGTGCCGGGCGCCCTGGCGGCCCGCGACGGCAAGGGCGGTACGGCGCCCTCGGCGGTGGCGGCCCAGCTCGCCGACTTCCGCGCCGACCTGGACCGGCAGCGCGAGTGGGCGGACGCCAAGCGCTGACCCCCCGGCGCGCGCGCCGCCCCGCGCCCCCCGGCCCGGGACCCGGACGTGTCGGG
>NZ_JASKYT010000365.1:0-6129 GCF_041028275.1 Streptomyces sp. PU-14G | reverse complement strand
GTAACGGGCCGCCGCGGGGTGCGGGGAGAGGGGGCGGCGGCCCGTTACAGCGTGGGCCGGCCCAGGGCGCGGAAGGTCCAGCCCGCCTTGCGCCAGAGGGCGGGGTCGAGGGTGTTGCGGCCGTCCAGGATGTGGCGGGCGGCGGCGACGTCGCCGAGCGCCGCGGGGTCGAGCTCCTTGAACTCGGCCCATTCGGTGAGGTGGAGGACCACGTCGGCGCCCCGCACCGCGTCGAGAGCGGACGGCGCGTAGCCGAGCGTGGGGAAGACGGCGCGCGCGTTCTGCATGCCCTTGGGGTCGTAGACGGTGACCTGCGCGCCTTGCAGGTGGAGCTGGCCCGCGACGTTGAGCGCAGGGGAGTCGCGTACGTCGTCGGAGTCGGGCTTGAAGGTGGCGCCGAGGACGGCGATGCGCTTGCCGAGCAGGGCGCCGCCGAGGGCGTCGCGAGCGAGCTCGACCATCTGGGCGCGGCGCCGCATGTTGATGGAGTCGACCTCGCGCAGGAAGGTGAGCGCTTCGGAGGCGCCGAGTTCGCCGGCGCGTGCCATGAAGGCGCGGATGTCCTTGGGCAGGCAGCCGCCGCCGAAGCCGATGCCGGCGCGCAGGAACTTGCGGCCGATGCGGTCGTCGTGGCCGATGGCCTCGGCGAGTTTGACGACGTCGCCGCCGGCGGCCTCGCAGACCTCGGCCATGGCGTTGATGAAGGAGATCTTGGTGGCGAGGAAGGAGTTGGCCGACGTCTTGACGAGCTCGGCGGTGGGGAAGTCGGTGACGAGGAAGGGGGTGCCTTCCGCGACGGGTGTGGCGTAGACGTCCCGCAGGAGCCCTTCGGCGCGGGGCCCGCCGACGCCGATGACGATGCGGTCGGGGTGGAGGGTGTCCTTGACGGCGAAGCCCTCGCGCAGGAACTCGGGGTTCCAGGCGAGTTCGGCGTCCGCTCCGGCGGGGGCGAGCGCGGCGATGCGGGCGGCGAGCCGTTCGGCGCTGCCGACGGGGACGGTGGACTTGCCGACGACGAGCGCGGGCCGCTGCAGGTGGGGGGCGAGGGAGTCGACGGCGCGGTCGACGTAGCTCATGTCGCAGCCGTACTCGCCGTGCTTCTGCGGGGTGTTGACGCACAGGAAGTGGATGTCGCCGAAGGCGGCGATCTCTTCCCAGGAGTCGGTGAAGCTCAGGCGTCCGCTGGAGCCCTCGACGCCGGCGACGTGGGAGCGCAGCAGCTCCTCCAGCCCCGGCTCGAACATGGGTGCGCTCCCCTGTTCGAGTTTGCGCATCTTCTCGGGAACGACGTCCAGCCCGAGCACCTCGAAGCCGAGCTCGGCCATGGCGGCGGCGTGGGTGGCGCCGAGATAGCCGAGACCGATCACGGTGATCTTGGGCGAGGCCATAGGGGTACTCCTTGTGACGGCTGAACGCTGCCCGCGAGCATAACGGGACCCCGGCTGTCGCGAACCTCACGTACCCCCGGGGCGGCCGGGGCCACTAAAATTGCGGTTACTTAACGGTAATTAGCGTTCCCGCAGTGCACGCAAAGTACAGGCAGGCTCTCGAAGGAGTGAGACACCTTGGCGTCTGATTTCGACCTCTACCGGACCTCGGAGGAGCACGAGATGCTCCGCGACTCGGTGCGCGCGCTCGCCGAGGCGAAGATCGCCCCGCACGCCGCAGAGGTGGACGAGGAGTCCCGGTTCCCGCAGGAGGCACTGGATGCGCTCGTCGCCAATGACCTGCACGCCGTGCACGTGCCGGAGGCGTACGGCGGCGCGGGCGCCGACGCGCTGGCGACCGTCATCGTCATCGAGGAGATCGCCCGGGTCTGCGGTTCCTCCTCGCTCATCCCGGCCGTCAACAAGCTCGGCTCGCTCCCGGTGATGCTCTCCGCCTCCGAGGAGCTGAAGAAGCGCTACCTGTCGCCGCTGGCCAAGGGCGACGCGATGTTCTCGTACTGCCTGAGCGAGCCGGACGCGGGCTCGGACGCGGGCGGCATGAAGACGAAGGCCGTGCCCGACGGCGACCACTGGGTGCTGAACGGCGTCAAGCGCTGGATCACCAACGCCGGTGTGTCCGACTACTACACGGTGATGGCCGTCACGGACCCCGACAAGCGCACGAAGGGCATCTCCGCGTTCGTCGTGGAGAAGGGCGACGAGGGAGTGTCGTTCGGCGCCCCCGAGAAGAAGCTGGGCATCAAGGGCTCGCCCACCCGCGAGGTCTACCTCGACAACGTGCGCATCCCGGCCGACCGGATGATCGGCGCCGAGGGCACGGGCTTCGCCACCGCGATGAAGACGCTCGACCACACCCGCATCACCATCGCGGCGCAGGCCCTCGGCCTCGCGCAGGGCGCGCTCGACTACGCGAAGGGCTACGTCGCCGAGCGCAAGCAGTTCGGCAAGCCCATCGGGGACTTCCAGGGCGTGCAGTTCATGCTGGCCGACATGGCGATGAAGCTGGAGGCCGCCCGTCAGCTGACCTACGCGGCAGCCGCGCGTTCCGAGCGGGTCCACGGAGGCGGCGACGGCGCGAAGGAGGACCTGACCTTCTTCGGCGCAGCCGCCAAGTGCTACGCCTCCGACGCGGCCATGGAGATCACCACCGACGCGGTGCAGCTGCTGGGCGGTTACGGCTACACGCGTGACTACCCGGTCGAGCGGATGATGCGCGACGCGAAGATCACGCAGATCTACGAGGGCACCAACCAGGTGCAGCGGATCGTGATGGCCCGCAACCTGCCGTAGGGCGCTCGCAGGGAGCGGCGGTGCGGGGCCGGTGTCCGTAAGGGGCACCGGCCCCGCACGTGTCCGCCGGCGCGGCGGGGGCCGTCAGTGCCCCATGTCGCAGCATCCGTCCCGCCGCTGTTGGCGGCTCACGTGGCGCCAGTGTTCCTTCTCGTGGGCGCGCACGTCGGCGGTGCCGTACGCGCCGATCAGTTCCTCTCGTTCGTAGGGCACGCCGCCCCGCACAGTCGTCACCGTCCGCACCAGTGCGTCGAAGTCCCGCAGCGGGTCGCCGTCGACCAGGGTGAGGTCGGCGAGCTTGCCCTCCTCGACGGTGCCGAGCTCCTTGTCGACGCCGAAGACGCGGGCCGGCAGCACGGTCGCCGTGCGCAGCGCCTCGTGCGGGCGCAGCCCGGCGCGGTGCAGGGCGCGCAGGGCCAGGTGCAGGTGGAGCCCGACGGGGACCAGCGGCTGGTCGGTGCCGAGCGCGACGGTGCCGCCGGCGGCCAGGACGCGGCGGTAGACGGCGGTCTCCGTGTCCAGCGTGGCCAGTTGCTCCTCGGTGGGCGGTGTGCCGGCCAGTTCGCGCACCGCCTGCACGTCCCAGGGCGGCATCAGCCGGGTGACGCGCTCGTCCTTCGCCAGTTCGGGCTGGGCGCCCAGCAGCGGGGACGCGGTGAACGGCGTCGCGACGAGGTGGAAGTCGCCGGGGGTGCTGTAGATGCCCACGACGTCCTCGCAGGCGTGGCCCGTCGCCGTCGTGGCGTGCCCGTACTCCAGGCGCTGGGTGGCCTGCAGGTGGGTGGTCAGATCCTGGCCGACCTGCACGCCCGGGGTGCACAGGTGGCTGCCCGAGCGCACGCCCAGCTTCTCGTGGGCGTAGGCGGCGGCCGTGCGCATCGTCGTCGCGGGAGCCCGCACGTACGTCTTGACGAAGTCCCAGTCGAGCGCCCCGGCGCGCTCCAGGGAACGGCGCAGCCCCGCTTCGGTGCGGTGAGCCCTGCCCATGCTGTAGGCGACACGGGCGCCGTCCAGCAGCTCCCCGGTGGCCAGCAGCCTGGGCCCGGCCAGTTGCCCGGCGGCGACGGCCTCGCGCAGTCTGGCCTGCTCGTAGGCGAAGCCGCCGAAGGAGACGGCCGTGGTGATGCCGTAGGCGAGCTGGGTGACGGTCTGCCGGCCGCCGTAGGTGGTCTGCCAGGGGTGCGTGTGGGTGTCCCAGAGACCGGGCAGCACGGTCAGCGAGGAGGCGTCCAGACGGCGCGCGGCGCGGCGTCCCGCGCGGTGCGGGGCGATCTCGGCGATCCGGCCGTCGCGCAGCACCAGGTCCACGTCCTCGCGCACGTCGGGCCCCGTGCCGTCCCACAGCCGCCCGGCGTGCACCACGGTGTCCTTGGGCGCGGGCCGCCGCCAGGACAGTTCCATCCGTACGGTGCGCGCGTGGCCGCCGTCGACGTCGCGCAGCCGCAGCTTGCCCGCGGACAGGTACGCCAGCGTGCGCGAGTCGCCGGACCAGGAGGGGTGGTCGGCGCTCTCGTCGGTCAGCCGGCGGGCCTTGCCCGCGGGGCTGCCGTCCTCGCGCACGGGCAGCACCCACAGCGCCGACTCGCTCACGGCCGCCATCCAGCGTCCGTCGGGCGACCAGACGGGACCCGCGGCGTACCGGTCGGCGAGTGAGGCGTGCTCGGCCAGCGGGTGCAGGGCGTCCTCGCCGCTGTCGGCGTCGACGACGCGGATGAGGTTGTAGCCCTCGCGGAAGCGGAAGTTGAGCCGGTTGCGGTCGCACAGGGCGATGCGGCGCCCGTCCGGCGACCAACTGGGCGGCCCGGGGATGCCTCCGCCGCCCATGGGCGCGGCCAGGGTGCGCTCCTCGCCGCTCGCCAGGTCTTTGACCAGCAGGTTGCCCGCCATGTCGAGACAGGCGAGCCTCTCCCCCGCGGGCGAGAGGGCGCCGAAGACCCGCCCGCCGCCCGCGAGTTGTTCCTCCTTTCCGCTGTCGATCTCCCGGCGGCGGACGGCGAGCAGCCCGTCGCGGTCGTCGCTGTAGAGCACGGCCTTGCCGTCGCGCGTGAAGGAGGGCGCGCACACGTAGTGGGAGGCGCGAGCCCGCACGAGTGCGCGGGGGCGGCCGTGTCCGTCCGTGCGGGCGAGCCAGAGGGCGTTGAGGGCGACGAACGCGAGGTGCTCGCCATCCGGGGAGAGCACCGGCTGCTGCACGCCGCGCACCCGGTGGCGCCCTGCCGCCTCGAAGCCGTAGTCCTTGACGCGGTAGCGGGGGCGCCGGGTGGGGAGTTCGGCGGTGAAGGGGATGCGTTCGGCGGCCTCCGGTCTGGCGGGGCGCAGCAGCCGGAAGGTGCCCGAGACGGTCAGCAGCAGCGTCTCGCGGTCGGCCCAGCGCGGCGGTACCGGTGCCAGGTCGCCGCCGACGTCGACCGCCTCGCCGTCCACGATAAGCGTGCACGTCGCCCCGGGCGCCGGTGTGGTGCGCAGGTAGGCGAGCTTGCCGGAGGGCGAGACGGCGGGCGTCATCAGGGAGGCGCCCTCGGTGGAGTCCTCGTGTTCGGTGCGTACGTCTCCGGAGCCGTCGGCTGCGACGGAGACGAGGGTGCGGGCCTTCAGTGCGGGCCCTTCCGCACCGTCCTCGACAGCCCCCCGCACGCACAGCACCCGCGTGCCGTCCGGCGACCAGGTGGGGTCGAAGTCCTCCCAGGCGCCCTCCTGGAGGGGGCCGCCCTGTCCCTTGCGTCCGGTCAGCCGAGTCGTCTTCCCGGTGCGCACGTCGAGCACCCAGACGCGGTACGGGCTGCCGTCCACCGGGTCGCCGCCGCGCTCGGAGGCGAACGCGAGGCGGGTGCCGTCGGGTGACCAGGCGGGGCCGCGGTCGTCCCAGGGCCCGTCGGTGCGCTGCTTGAGGCCCGTACCGTCCGGGCGGAGTGTCCACAGGTGGAAGCCGCCGCCGTGGTACGCGCACACGGCCAGCGTCTTGCCGTCGGGCGCCAGGACGGGGCGGGTCGGCTCCAGCCCGGGAACGCTGAGCGCACGCGCGGCACCACCCGAACGGGGGACGGACCACAGGATGTTCTGCATCTCCGCAATCAGCCGGTCGGCTCCCGGCACGAGTGTGGCGGCGCCGTTGGTGGCGGCGGAGAACGGCACGGTGCGGGAGCGGTCCGCGGCCTCGGCGGAGGCCGGGGCGGGCGCCGGGGCGGCGACCGCCGGTGTGCTCAGGGCCGGGCCGCCGACGGCGAGCGCGCCGCCCGCGGCGGCGGAGGCCTGGAGCAGACGCCGCCGGGCGAGCGGCCCGGGCGGAGCCTCGGAGGCGGGTTCGGGAGCGTCGCGAGGGGCGGTGCCGGGGCCGCCACCGGTGACGGAGCGGGGGTCGGCGCCGGTGACGGAGCTGGGGTCGGCGCAGGAG
>NZ_JASKYT010000364.1:0-5539 GCF_041028275.1 Streptomyces sp. PU-14G | reverse complement strand
CGGTTGTACGCATGGATGCTCCTGCGAGGCGAGCCAGTCATACAAGTGCGATAAACGCACTGGACGACGACTCGTCCTCGCCCCCCGGCAGCGACACCGCCCCTGTCCGCCACCCGGCCCACAAGGAGCACCCGGACTACGTAACGCAGCGCTCGGAAACGGCCCTCACCCCCGGTCGACCGTGTGATGGAACAGCGCACGGAGGGCGGTGTGCGTGGCGGGTGGCAGCGCGGCCTTGTCCAGTTGGGTGAGCGCTTCCGTCAGCTGCCAGGCCGATATCTCGTCGGCGGCGGCGCGCCCGCCCGCGTGGTCGATGAGCGCGGCCAGCTCGTCCGGGGGCGGCGGACAGGCAGGACCGCCGCCCAGCGACTGGGCGAGCGTCCGCGCCGCGGGGTTGCCCGCGCGCAGCGCCGCGATCAGCGGCAGGCTCGGACCCCCCTCCCGCAGCCCGCTCATGACGGGCCGTCCGCTCAGCGCCGTCCCCGACCACAAATCCTCGATGTCGCGGGCGACCTGCGCCGCGACACCCAGGTGGTGTCCCGCGCGGGTCAGCGACTCGACCACCCGCTCGTCCGCCCCCGCCAGCAGCGCACCGCCGGCCAGCGCGCACTCCAGCAGCGAACCGCGGCGCGCGCCGGCCACCGCGGCGTACTCCTCGACGCTGACGCCCTCGGGCGCACGGCGCCGCAGCGCGAGTTCGGCCGACCGGCCGCTGACCAGCCGCGAGGTGGTGCGGGTCAGCAGCCGCAGCACGGCACCCTCCGCCTCGGGCGCGGTCCCTGTGGGCAGCACGCGCCGCGTGGCCGCGCCCAAGAGCGCGTCCCCTGCCAGGACGGCCCACCCGGTGCCGTAGACGGCCCACACGGCGGAGCGCCCGTGCCGGAGTGCCTCACCGTCCATCACGTCGTCGTGCAGAGCCGCCCAGTTGTGCACCAGTTCCACGGCCGCGGCCCCGGGCAGTGCCGCGGCCGTGGAGGCCAGAGCGGATCCGTCCCGCCCCGTCTCGCTCGCGCCCGCCGCGCACAGGGTCAGGGCCGCGCGCAGCGGGGGCTCGGGGGTGACGCCGTAGGTGGGACTGCCGTCCGGCTGGCTCCAGCCGAAGTGGTAGCCGCAGACGCGGCGCAGTTCGGGCTGCAGAGCGCCGACGGCCTCGCGCAACAGCGGCTCGATCCGCTCGTGTGCGGTGGACAGCAGGGAAGGAGCGGCGGGCAGACCTTGGGTGTCGGAGAGTTCTTCAGTCGTCATACCGGAGCGCCTCCTGATCTCTCCGTGCCGGGCACCCGGGTCGCCGGGCGGATGCGAAGCGTGCGGGAATGGTGTGCTCTCAGTAATCGGCTTTCCCCGCCGGAGGACCCCCGACTCCCGTAGCGCCGATTCCGTGCGAAGCACGCGGGGCGCAGGGGCGCGGCCCGGCGGAGCGCCGCGTGCCGAAGTAAGGAGTGTGAGGCACCGGGGGCGTGAAACCCGGGCACACGAACGCACGGCCCGGGATGCGGTGGAGTGCACCCCGGGCGACAGTGGGAGCGCGCTCGTCCCGGGCCGAGGTCCCCCGGCCCGGGACCACTCAGGAGCAGGAGAAGCGATGGCACGCCCGGTCTGGAGCGGAGTGATCACCTTCGGGCTGGTCACGGTCCCGGTACGGATGTACGCCGCCACCGAGGACCACACCACCCACTTCCACCAGTTGCAGCGCGGCACCAACGACCGGGTGCGCAACAAACGGGTGAACGAACGCACCGGAAAGAGCGTCGACTACGACGACATCGTCAAGGGCTACGAGATCGCCGACGGCGAGTACGTCACCGTCGAGCGGGAGGAACTGGAGGAGATCGCCCCGGGCAAGTCCCAGGTCATCGACGTGAGCGGCTTCGTCGAAGCGGACCAGGTCGATCCGGTCTACTACGTGCGCTCCTACTACCTCTCACCCAGCGACGAGCAGTACCGCAAACCGTACGAACTCCTCCGCGCCGGGCTGGAATCCTCCGAGAAGACGGGCATCGCCACCTTCGTGATGCACAGCAAGGAGTACCTGGTCGCCCTCCGCGCCGGGGAGGACGTGCTGGCACTCCACACCCTGCACTGGGCGGACGAGGTCCGCGACCCGGAGGAGGAGCTGCCCGACCTGCCCGGACGTCAGCGGTCGGACAGCAAGGAGCTGAAGACGGCGCGGCAGCTCATCGACAGCATGAGCACGACCTTCCGTCCCGAGGACTACAGCGACAGCTACGAGGACCGGGTACGTGCGCTGGTCGAGGCCAAGGCCGAGGGCAAGGAACTCACCCCCGAGGAGGGCCCTCCGGAGGCCACCAACGTGGTGGACCTCAGCGAGGCCCTCAACCGCAGCATCGAACGGGCCCGCTCCGGGAAAGGGGGCGGCAAGGGCCGCAAACCAAGCCCCGAGCGCCGGAAGCCGGCCTCCGAGCGCCGCAAACGTCCCCCGAAGGGCCGGGAGAGCACGTCGAAGAGCCGGGACGGCACGACGAAGAGCCGGGACGGCACGTCGAAGAGCCGGGACAGCGCCTCGAAGAGCGCGAAGGGACGCGCGAGGGGACAGGGGAACGCCTCGAAGAGCCGGGACAGCACCGCGCAAGGCCGGGACAGCACCGCGCGGAGCCGGGCGGGCAGCGCGCGGAGCCGGGAAGGCAGCGCGCACAAGGACTCCCGGCGCACTCCCCCGCTCCGGGAGCTGAGCAAGGACGAGCTGTACCGGCGCGCCGGCGACGAGGGCGTGAAGGGCCGCTCGAAGATGACCCGCGGACAACTGCTCGAAGCACTCGAAGCGCAGGCCGGCAGCGGCAGCTCCGGCAAGGCCGCCTGAACCTGCATATCCGAGCCCCTGCATGAGGCCGACCCGCTGGGAGGACGTGGGATGGGCGTACGCACCTGGATCAAGGACTGGCCCGTGTACCGGCAGGCCATGGGCGGTGACGATCCGACGGGCAGAGGCGTGGCCGCCTCCTCCGCGTACACCCGCTCCCTGCGACCGCGCACCCATTCGGCCGACCGTGTGGTCAAATCGATCTGTCCCTACTGCGCCGTCGGCTGCGGCCAGGACGTGTACGTCAAGGACGAACAGGTCGTCCAGATCGAAGGCGATCCCGACTCACCCGTCAGCAGGGGCAGGCTCTGCCCCAAGGGCGCGGCCACACTCCAGCTGACCACGGGCGACGCCCGCCGCCACGAGGTGCTCTACCGGCGCCCCCACGGCACCGACTGGGAGCGGCTCGACCTGGAGACGGCCATGGACATGGTGGCCGACCGGGTCATCCGCACGCGCCGCCAAGGCTGGGAGGACGAACGCGACGGCGTCCGCGTCAACCGCACCATGGGCCTTGCTGCGCTGGGCGGCGCGGCGCTGGACAACGAGGAGAACTACCTCATCAAGAAGCTGCTCACGTCTCTCGGCGTGGTGCAGATCGAGAACCAGGCGCGGGTCTGCCACAGCTCCACCGTCGCCGGGCTCGGCACCTCGTTCGGACGGGGCGGCGCCACCACCTTCCTCCAGGACCTCCAGCACGCCGACTGCATCGTCATCGAGGGCTCCAACTTCGCCGAGGCGCACCCGGTCGGCTTCCAGTGGGTGATGGAGGCCAAGGCGCGCGGCGCCACGATCATCCACGTCGACCCGCGCTTCACCCGTACGAGTGCGCTGGCCGACCTGCACGTGCCGATCCGGGCCGGCACCGACATCGCCTTCCTCGGCGGCATCATCAACTACGTGCTGTCCCATGAGGCGGACTTCCGCGAGTACGTGCTGGACTACACCAACGCCTCGACCCTCGTGGGTGAGGAGTTCAGCGACACCGAGGACCTGGACGGCGTCTTCTCCGGCCTCAACCAGGAGACCGGGCACTACGACACCGCCAGTTGGCAGTACGAGGGCGACGTGGTGCAGGCCGCCTCCGGAGAGCGGGACGCGCTCTACGAGGAGCGCACCAGCGGTGGCCACTCGGTGGCCACCGCCGGCGGCTCCGAGTCGCACGGCTCCGGCGGCGCCCCCATCTCCGGGAACCGGACACACGACCGTACACTGCAACACCCGCGCTGCGTCTTCCAGATCCTCAAGCGCCACTACGCGCGCTACACACCCGAGATGGTCGAAGAGACCTGCGGCATCCCGCCCGAGACGTTCCTGGGCGTGTGCCGCACCCTGGTGGCCAACTCCGGACGCGACCGCACCTCCGCGTTCGCCTACGCCGTCGGCTGGACACAGCACACCGTGGGCGCCCAGTACATCAGGGCCGCGTGCGTACTCCAACTCCTGCTCGGCAACATCGGCCGGCCCGGCGGCGGCATCCAGGCACTGCGCGGACACGCCAGCATCCAGGGCTCCAGCGACATCCCCACCCTCTTCAACCTGCTGCCCGGCTACATCCCGATGCCCCACGCGCACAAAGCGGAGGACCTGGACACGTTCGTCGAGGCCATGCGCACCGACAAGGGCTACTGGGGCGACATGCGCAACTACGTCGTCAGCCTGCTCAAGGCCTACTGGGGCGAGGCAGCGACCGCCGAGAACGACTACTGCTTCGACCACCTGCCCAGGCTGACCGGCTCGCACAGCACCTACGACACGGTCCTCGAACAGCTCGCGGGACGGTGCAAGGGCTACTTCCTGATGGGCGAGAACCCGGCGGTCGGCTCCGCGAACGCGAAGATGCAGCGGATGGGCATGGCCAACCTCGAATGGCTGGTGGTGCGCGACTTCTCCCTCATCGAGTCGGCCACCTGGTGGAAGGACGGCCCGGAGACGGAGACCGGCGAGCTGAAGACGGAGGAGAACGCCACCGAGGTCTTCTTCTTCCCCGCCGCCTCGCACACCGAGAAGGCCGGCTCCTTCACCAACACCAACCGGATGCTCCAGTGGCACTACCCGGCCAAGGAGCCGGACGGCGAAGCCCGCAGCGACCTGTGGTTCATGTACCACCTGGGCCGACGCATCCGCGAGAAACTGCGCGGCTCCACCGACGAGATCGACCGGCCGGTTCTCGACCTGACCTGGGACTACCCCGTCGACGGCCCGCTGGAGGAGCCCGTCGCCGACGCGGTACTCGCCGAGATCAACGGCCGCCACGCCGATGGCAGTCCCCTCTCCCGCTACCAGGAACTGCGCGACGACGGCTCGACCTCCTGCGGCTGCTGGATCTACTGCGGCGTCTACAAGGACGGCGTCAACCAGGCCGCACGCAAGAAGCCCCACACCCAGCAGGACTGGATCGCCGCCGAGTGGGCCTGGTCCTGGCCCTCCAACCGGCGCATCCTCTACAACCGCGCCTCCGCCGACCCCGACGGCGCCCCCTGGAGCCCGAGCAAGGCCCTGGTGTGGTGGGACGCGGAGCGCTCCACCTGGAGCGGCTACGACGTGCCGGACTTCATCGCCGACCGCCCGCCCTCCCACCGGCCCGCCCCGGACGCCACAGGACCCGACGCCCTCTCGGGCATCGACCCGTTCATCATGCAGGGGGACGGAAAGGGATGGCTCTACGCGCCGGCCGGTCTGATGGACGGCCCGCTGCCCACCCACTACGAGCCGCAGGAC
>NZ_JASKYT010000363.1:0-7268 GCF_041028275.1 Streptomyces sp. PU-14G | reverse complement strand
GGGACGGCGGGGCCCCGGGGCAGGGCGGCGGCCCCCGGCAGCCGTAACCCCCGACGGGCACCGCGCCGGGACTGCGCCACGCGGCTGACGCGTTCGGCGCCTCACCGGCCCCCCGGGGTCAGCGTGCGACGCGCATCACGGGGAGCAGGCAGTGTGCCGAGGTCGCCAGCATCTCGTCGCTCACGAACGCCCGGAGCGCCTCCTCCCCGATCTCCTTCTCGGGGAGGGGATGCGACCAGGGCTGCGTCGCGACCAGCAAGTAGAGGTGTCCGCGCTCCTGCGCCGCGGCGATCCACCGGGGCGGTGTGGCGTACTGCACCGACATCTTCGGCATCCTCAGCGCCACTTGTCCGCCCTCGACGAGCGCGGTCACCCGGGACTGCCGCCCGCCCTCGGTGGCGTCCACGAGCTCGCCGCCGACGCTCAGCCCGAGGTCCGCGACGAGTTGCCGCATCGCGGCGGCCGTCTCCTCCCGGGAGCCCGGACCGTCACCGAACGGGAAGATGAGCAGGAAGGCCATGTCCCGCCCGTCCCCGTAGTCACCGGCCCAGCCGACCACGCTGAGGGTGCCGAACTGGTGCTGCTGCATGCCGCCTTGGGCGGTCTGGGGGGAGGTCATGGACGGGCACCTTAGTCGCATCGAAGGCCTCATCCAGTAGCAGATCACCCTTAATGAGCACCTTTGGTGCGCGAGCACGCCGCCGGAGGGACCGGTCGTCCAGATGTGCGTCACCCGGCCGCTGACGACCGTCACCCAAAGATCGGGTGCGTCTCACGCGGCTGTCACACCCTCGGTGGCGAGGCAACACCACCCTGCCAGGCCACTACGCTGTGCAGTTGAACGGTTACTTTACGCCGCCCACGGTGTGGGTGGCCGAACTCGGTGGTGAACATGTCGAAGACCAGAACCGCCCGTCACAAAGCCCCCGCCCCCCGGGTGCCCCGCATCCTCACGAGGGCCGGGGTGCTCACCGCTGTTGTCGGCGCCGCCCTCGGCTCCGCCGTCCCGGTGGCCGGCGCGGCCGGTCAGGGCGGCGAGGGGAAGAGCGGCCACCAGGCCGCCGTCGAAGGGCTGGTGCGGGGCCTCGCGACGCCTGTTCAGGAAACGGCGCGGGGGGCCGGTGTGGCGCTCGGCGGACCGCTGGAGACGGTCAACAACCTCCAGCTCGATCCGCTGGCCAACACCGGCACGGACCCGCTGGACAACACCGTCAGCACGCAGGTCGCCGACTTCCGCCCGGTGAGCACCGCGGCCCTCACCGGCCCGCTCGCCCGCGGCGCATCCCTCGACGAACTGCCCCTGGCAGGTCCGGCGCTCACCAAGGTGACCGGCGCGCTGCACACCGGGGACGGCGTGAAGCCACACTGAGGGCGGCGGAGAGCCACACGCGAAGAAGCCACCGGCTGGGTGCCGGTGGCTTCTTCTCTGCGGTCCTCGCCGGGACCTGTAGCGGCCCTGGGGCTCAGCGGTTGTTCGTGCCGTTGGCGGACAGCACCGGGATGTCGTCCAGGATGTGCGACAGCGGCTCGTCGCCCTTGGTCTGCGACGAGTTCTCGGTGCACTTCTGCGACTGGTAGGCCGACAGAACCTGGATGTCCTGAACCGTGATCGGGACGATGCCGACGACGGAGCCGACGTTGAGCCTCTCCCAGGGCAGGGCGCAGATGTCGTTCAGCGAGCCCTGGATGAGCTGGTTCTGCGGGCTCAGGTTGCCGTAGGTGGCGGCGTTGCTGTCGGCGTGGTCGGCGCCGTTGCCGTTCACCGTGGTGGTGCCGGTGTCGTTGCCGGTGGCCAGCGCCTGCGGGGCGGCCATGGCGGAGATGCCGACGAGCGAGAGGGCCACCGTTGCGGTGGAAAGGGCCTTCTTCATCATGGGTTCAAACCGTTCTTCCTGGAATGGTGCGGAAGTCTGGGACGCCGGGTCTAACTGTCTTCCGCCTCATGAGTTTTTCCTTTTCACCTGAATGGTGAATACGCCGTGACCCGGCGATGCGTTAGCGGCGCGGACCGTCACTCGAGCAGCGGAATCCCGCCGAGCAGGTTCTGATCGCCGATCAGTTGCCCCTTCTCAGGGTTCTTCACGGCTTCCCCCACCTTGTCGAACAGCGGCCCTTCCACGCCCACCGGAGGGGAGGAGGACAGCAGTTCGCCACTTCCGAGGGCGTAGTCGAGACCGTGGTTCAGGCTCAGCCGTGGGCCGGCCGGAGCCTCTTTCGCGAAAGCGGGCTGCGCGGCCCCCAGGGCCATCACCGAACCCACGACGGCGGCGGCGGTCTTCCTGTACTTCATAAGGTGCTTCTTCTCCCGAAACTGTGGGAAGCCGTTACGCGCCACAGGACGGACGCCGAGTAACCGCGGATAAGGCGGTGCCGCGAGACGCGGGCGTCCTCGACGACGCGTCCCGTGGAACGAGCGCGGACGGACCCGAGGTGACGGATGCGGACGGACCCGAGGTGACGGATACCGCTCAGCTGGGCCGCTGGGCCGCGCGGCGGTAGAGCACCACGCCGCCCAGCAGCGCGCCCGCGCCGAGAGCCGCCGTACCCCAGGCGCCGCCCCCGCCCGTCTGGGCCAGCGCGTCGGAGGCCACGACCTCCCGCTGGTCGGTCTGCGGAGCCTTCGGGGCGGTTTCGCCGGCCGGGGTCACCGCCCTCTCCTCCTCCGACGCATGCTCCTCGCCGCGCGGGGCCGCGGGCTTCTCGCTGTGGTCCGCCACAGGTTCGGCGGGCTTCTCACCGCGGGGCTTCTCCGGGCTGCGGCCCGGCGGGTGTTCCGTGCTCTCGGACGGCTTGTCCTCGGTCCGCGGTGGCTTCTGCGGCTCCTCCTGCGGCGTGTGCGAGTGAGGAGGGTGCTGGGGCGAGGACGGGTCGTTGGCGCAGTTGTTGCCGAACGACGGGTTCAGCAGTGCGACGACGTTGACCGTGTTGCCGCAGATGTTGGCCGGTACCTGCACCGGCGCCTGGATCGTGTTACCCGACCCGACACCGGGGGAGCCAGCGGCGCCACCGCCGGCTCCCGCGTCGGCTTGGGCGTACCCTGCCGCACCCGCGAGCGCCCCTGTCGTGGCGGCCGCGGTCAGGAGGCTCTTGCGCAAGACCTTTCGCATGGTCTCTTCCTGCTCTCAATCTTGTGCGGAAGGCGTGGAGTTCTTGCGGTCGCTCTTCCGCGTCTCAGGAAACCGGACGGCTCCGGTGCGTGGGCTCCATGCCCCCACCGGAGCCGTCCGAGCTGGTTCCCGCGCACGAGGGCGGGGGATGTCAGTCGTTGACGCAGGTGTTGCCGAACGCCGGGTTGAGCAGGCCGATGATGTCGATCGTGTTGCCGCAGACGTTGACCGGCACGTGAACCGGAACCTGGATGACATTGCCGGAGACGACACCGGGGGAGTTGGCGGCGCCGCCCTGGGCGCCCGCGTCGGCGAGCGCCGGAGCGGCGGCGGTGCCCAGGGCCATCAGCGTGCCTGCGGCAACGGTCGCGACCTTCGTGTACTTCACGTGGGGAGTCCTTTCTCAAGCGGGTTTCCCTGGACCACGGATTTCGTATGTCCACGAGTGCTGGCTGATCGCCCGCAACTCCGCTGTCGCTATTCGTAACGAGGTCGCGTTCCATACGACACGAGTTATGCCGAACTCACTCCGCCATCCCTCCAGTGGCCTAGAGAAGAGGGCGGTTACGTACCTCGATGTGGTGTGTCGGGCCGACCGGACGGTGCCGCGGAGGCGCGAGGATGCGGGGGAATGCAGGGGAATGCGGGCGAGTGCGGGGGCGTGGGGCGACGGTTGCATCGCGCCGGTCGGAACGGTGGGAGCACCTGAAGGCTGAAAAACCTACAACGGCAAAAAGCGCAGAATGATGAAAGGCCTGGAATGATGCGGGGCCCGGAATGGTGCGGGGTCCGGAAAGGTGCGGGGTCCGGGATAGTGCGAGGCCCCGGTGTGAGGGGAGGCCCAGGGCGGCGAAAGGCCCGGGGCAGCGAAAGGCCCGGGGCGGTGCGCCCCGGGCCCGGTGCCCGCGTTCCGCTCTGGTCGCGGCCGGAGCCGCCTCAGCGGTTTCCGGTGCCGTTGCCGGAGAGGAGGGGGATGTCCTGAAGAATGTGCGAAAGCGGCTCGTCGCCCTTGGCCTGGGTGGAGTTCTCGACACACTGCTGGGTCTGCGGGCTGGACAGGATGTTGATGTCCTGAACGGAGATCGGCACAACGCCGACCAGCGACCCCAGGTTCAGCTTGCTCGGCAGCGCGATACAGGGCTTGTTGAAGGAGCCCTGGATCAGCGCGAACTGGGGGCTCCAGTTCCCGTAGGTCGCGGAGTTGCCGTACATCTGGTCCGCGCCGTTGCCGTTCACCGTCGTGGTGCCACGGTCGTCGCCGATGGCGGCGGCCTGCGGGGCCGTCACGCCGACGATGGTGGTCGCGGCGGCGGCCGTGGCCAGCGCGTTCTTGATCATTGATAGTCCTCCTGGTGTGGAGCTCTACGCGGAGCGCACTGGACAACTGGGCCGCACGGTGTTGGTTGCGCACGTTCACCCGGACGACGAGTGACGCTCGCCAAACGTCGGTTCATCGTTCCGGGGGACATCTCCACCCGGACGGGTGGGACACGGGGCCGGTCGGCGCAGCGCCGCCGAGACCGCGCCCCCTCGCGCCCGCCGCGCTCACGTGTTCGCCGCGCCCACGCGCCCATGCGCTCGCCGTGCTCGCCGCGCCCACGCGCCCGCCGCGCTCACCAGGCCACGGTGCCGCGGTGCCGGCCCGCCGGCTCGCCGGCCGCCCGTTCGGGCCATCCCTTCCTGCCGTAAGAACGGGCGGGCGGTATCCCTGGAGGTGGGACGCGCGGAGCCGGAGCGCCGCGGCGCGCGGTCCCGGAAGGGAGTGCGGCCGTGACCAGGACCGTTGTGGTGGGCGTCGACGGCTCCGCGTCGAGCCTGGAGGCCGTGGACGTCGCGGCGCGGGAAGCCAGGCTCCGTGGCGGTTCGCTGCACGTCGTCCACGCGTTCGTCTGGCCGACGATGAAGGTCCCGCTCGGCCCGTCCGTGATGGGCCCGCCGGAGGGCGGCTTGCGCAACCTCGCCCACAAGACCGCCGAGCAGGCCGCCGCCCGGGCGAAGAGCTCCCAGCCCGCTCTGGACGTCACCCACGCGGTCGTCAGCGGCGACCCGCTCTCCGTCCTGACCACCGAGTCCCGTGGCGCCGCACTCGTCGTGGTCGGGACCCGCGGCCTGGGCGGTTTCACCGGCCTGCTCGTCGGCTCCGTCGCCGTCTATCTGGCCGCGCACGCGGAGTGCCCCGTTCTCGTCACCCGGGGCCGGAAGAACCCCACCGGCCCAGTGCTGCTCGGAGTGGACGGCTCCGAAGTGGGCGATCCGGCTGTCGGCTGGGCCTTCGAGGAGGCCTCGCTGCGCGGCGCGGAACTCGTCGCGATGCACAACTGGAACAACTGGGCCGGCCCCGTCGCGGCGGGCCCGGGCATCCAGGTTCCCACGTACTACGACGTCGACCTCTTCCGCGCGGAGGAGGAACGGGTCCTCTCCACGGCCCTCGCCGGCTGGCAGGAGCGGTACCCCGACGTGACGGTGACGCCGCGCCTCGTACAGGAGTACACCCGGCAAGCACTGCTCTCGGCGAGCGAGGACGCCCAACTCCTCGTCGTCGGCGCCCGTGGAC
The DNA here is from genome assembly GCF_041028275.1 of Streptomyces sp. PU-14G. NCBI lineage: Bacteria > Bacillati > Actinomycetota > Actinomycetes > Kitasatosporales > Streptomycetaceae > Streptomyces > Streptomyces sp. PU-14G. The sequence goes on along the minus strand of NZ_JASKYT010000363.1, from coordinate 1,607 downwards.
GCGGCGGTTTCACCGGACTCCTGCTCGGCTCCGTCAGCCAGGCCGTCCTCCACCACGCCGAGTGCCCGGTGGCGGTCGTCCGGGCGCACCGAGAGCACGGCCGGGGCCATGGACACGAGCATGGGCATGGCCGCAGTCATGGGCACGGCCACGGGCACGGGCACGAGGGCCACCGTCCGCACCGGTCGGTCCCATGGCACCGCCATGACGGCGGCGAGGGCCCGGCGGACTGAGCACCGCACACGTGCCCCGTCATGACGGGCACCGCCGGGGTTGCGGGCTGGGGGAGAAGGAAGCGGGTGCCGAGGGAGGGAGCCGGCTCCGCACAGCGCCACGACGACGCCGACACGGTGGCCAGCCCAGCACGTTGGCCCCCTGGCGTCCCCATGGGCGACCATTCCCCCATGGACACCGCAAAGCTGGAACTGGCCGCGAAGCGCTACCGCGAGGCGGAGGAGGCCCTCAACGCGGCAGGCCTCGACCTCCAGACGGAGGCCGTTGCCCTCCTGAGAGACCCCGACGACCCCACCGGCGTCCACACCACCGTCGCCGAAGTCACCGGCTGGACTCCCGAATACGTCCAACAGCTCCAGGCGGTGGCCGACGCCCACGAGGAACCCGCGCCCTGATCGTTGCGTCGGCACAAAGGTCAGCGCCGCCCGCTTCGACCCCGCTCACGCGCTCGGCCCCGGAACGCCCGAAGGACATCCGCGAGGGCTTGGAGAATGGCGGGCCGGTCGGCCGGCTGGGTGCCTGCCAGAGAAAGGACGGTCATGACGATGAAGGCCACCAGGGCGGTGACCAGAGTGACGGTGATGGGCCAGACAGCAAGGGCGGGGTACATCAGTCAGCGCTCCCATGCCTCGGTGGCTGAGGACGACCCCCGCCCGACCGTCCCGGCCGGCTGAAACCGAGCTTCCATGCGTGTGATCAGGGGTCTTTCCCCGACTATGACGCATACGCCGGTCCTGTTTCGGCACCTCGTACCCGGCTGTTTCCGTGCCGCAGAGCGCGCAGGGGCTCACGCCTCACCGACGCCACTCCGAGCGGTCGGGCGGGTGTGCCTCGCCTGCGGAGCAGCCGTCGGCCTACCGCGCCGGACCGCGTTCCCCAACTCGCTCTGACCACCGCCGAGATACGTCCGCTCGCCTGGCCGCCGCCCGACCGCGCCCGAACGTTCCGCGCCCCCGGACGCCTGCGCTCCCTCCCTCGCCGGGCACCGGAGTACCCCACCCACCGCTGTGATCGCGAACCTTCGGAAACGTACTCCGAGAAGGTGAGCCGTCCTCCGGTGCAGACCCGTCCACAGCCGACCTGGCGAAGTGGACGAGAGGAGCGCGCGATTGCTGCCGACAGACCCTGAGCTGCGCCCCGCCTCCGTCCCTGCCTCCGCTGTGTGTGCACTGGCACAACGACAAACGCCCCGTAACCAGCATCCAACCTGGTCACAGGGCGTTGTCACACTTACACGGAAGTACCCCCGGCAGGATTCGAACCTGCGCACACGGCTCCGGAGGCCGTTGCTCTATCCCCTGAGCTACGGGGGCGTGCCGTCTTGGCGGCGACAGGTAGAACACTACCAGGTCACTGGTGGTGGGGTGGAAATC
>NZ_JASKYT010000362.1:0-6465 GCF_041028275.1 Streptomyces sp. PU-14G | reverse complement strand
CCCCAACCGCGGCTCGGCTCCGGGCCCGGCCCCTGCCCGGATCCGGCCCCACCCGGATCCGGAATAGCGGTATTCGGGTCGCCGAAGCCGGATGAGGGGGCGGATACGGATTAGCATCGAGGGGGTAACGGTCCGGGTTCGCCCGGGCCCCTGCCCGGCCGCGGCCCGGCCCCTGCCCGGATCCGGCCCCACCCGGATCCGGAATAGCGGTATTCGGGTCGCCGAAGCCGGATGAGGGGGCGGATACGGATTAGCATCGAGGGGGTAACGGTCCGGGTTCGCCCGGGCTGTTGCCGTCCCGTTCCGCCTCTGAGACCGGCTCTTGAGCCGGGCCGGCCCAAGAAGGAGCGCGTGCCATGAGCGACGGCAGCCGCACGAGCCGGATGCGCAGGACCAGCGTGTGGCTGGAGGAGCGGCCGGGGGCGCGCCGCAAAGCGACCGGTGCGTCGCAGACGGAGGGGCTGGACCGGGAGAAGATCACGGCGGCGGCGGTGCGGCTGCTGGACACCGAGGGGCTGGCGAGGTTCTCGATGCGCCGGCTGGCCGCGGATCTGGGCGTGACGGCCATGTCCGTGTACTGGTACGTGGATCGCAAGGACGATCTGCTCGAACTGGCGCTGGACGCGGTCGAGGGGGAGCTGGAGGTGCCGGACGCGGAGGCCGAAGGCGCCGACTGGCGTGAGCAGTTGCGGCAGGCGGCGTTCGCGCTGCGCGGGCTGCTGCGTCGTCATCCGTGGGCGTCGGGCACGCTGGGCAGCTTCTTGAACGTCGGGCCGAGTGCGATGGGGTTCCAGCTGGGGGTGCGGCGGGTGCTGCTGCGTTCCGGGCTTCCCGAGCAGCAGGCGGATGGCGCGCTGGCGGCTCTCTTCTCGTTCGTCTACGGGCACGCGGCCGTCGAGGAGAGCTGGAACCGCCGGTGCAGCGAGGCGGGGGTCAGTTCGCAGGACTGTTTTGACGCGCTGCGTACGGCCCTGGGGGCGCGTCCTGAGTACGCGGCCGGTTCGGAGGCCGTGCGTCCGGTGGCGGAGCGGGACTTCGGGGTCGCGCTCGACTGTGTGATCGCCGGTATCGAGGCCGGAACGCGCGGAGGGCGCGGCCCGGCCCCGCAGGGCCGGGCCGCGCCCGTGATTCCGCCGCAGCCACCGGCCCCCGAGGACCGGTGAGGGACCGCGAGGTCCCCGAGGCCGGGGGGCCGGTGAGGGCCGGGAACCGGTGAGGACCGGCGGGGACCGTGAGATCCCCGGTGCCGGCCGGCTGCCGTCAGAACGGCAGTGATTCTCCCTGTACGGCCTGGATGTCCAGGTCGACCCTGAGGGTGGTGCCGACGGCCGCGATGCCGGCCTGGAGGACCTGGTTGTAGTTCATCGCGAAGTCCGAGCGCCGCAGTTCGGCGGTGGCGCGGAACGAGGCCCGCACGCCGCCCCACGGGTCGGGGCCGGTGCCCAGGTAGGTCAGGTCCAGGTCCACGTCGCGGACGACTCCGTGCATGCCGAGCTGTCCGTGCACCGTCCACCGGTCGGGTCCTGCCACGTCGACGCCCGTGCTCCGGTAGGTGATGTCCGGGTACGTCTCGATGTTGAGGAAGTCCCCGGAGCGCAGGTGCTGGTCGCGCATGTCGTTGCCGGTGTTGATGGACTCCGCCTTGATGACGGCTTCCACCGACGACTTCTCCGAATCCTGGGCGATCTCGATGCGGCCGCCGAACTCGGTGAACCTGCCGTGCACGCTGGTCATGCCCAGGTGCTGGGCGCTGGCGGCGACCGTGGAGTGCATCGGGTCGATCGTCCAGGCGCCGGGCGGCGGCAGTTCGACGCCGCCCTGCCGGGCGAGTACCAGGGTGCCCAGGTCCGCGCGCCCGGAGGCGGTGACCATCGCCGTGGAGGCGGCCGGTGCGTAACCGACGGCCGTGGCGATCACCGTGTACGGGCCCGCGGGCAGCGGCTCCGCGCTGCGCACGAGGCCTTCGTCGTCGGCCTCGGCACGCAGGACCTGGTTGCCGGTCATGTCGGTGACGGTCAGCACGGCGTGCTGCACCGCCCAGCCGTCCCGGGTCCGCACTCGTGCTCGGACGCCGCCCCCGCCGGCGCCCGCCCCCGGGACTCCTGTCCCCGGAACGCCTGTTCCAGGGAGGTCGGCGCCTTGAGCGCCGTCTGCTCCGCTTGCCCCGACTGTCATGTCTTCCTTGCTCCTTCTCGCATACGACGGGCCCCGGCGCCTCGGCGGCGGGCCGTCCCTTGCCCGCGCTCGCGCAGTGCGTCGCGCAGTGCGGTTCGCAGTACGTTTCGCAGTGCGGTGCTCCGGGCGGCCGGGGCCCTTCCCCAGCCCGGTCCCGACGGCGCGCGCTCCGCTCGATGACGCGCGCCGTCCGGACCGGGGGGTCACTCGTCCGGGTGGTGCAGTTCGATGTCGTACGCGTCCACTCCGGGCCCGGCCACGCGCAGCGCGTTCGCCTGGGGCGGGTACCCGCTGGCGATGACCGAGTAGTCGCCGGCGTCCAGGTCGGTGAAGGCGTAGGCGCCGTCCTCACCGGTGGTGGACGTGGCGATGACGTTGCCGGCGGCGTCCACCAGCGTGACCCGCGCGTCCTGCAGCGGGGTGCGGTGCGCACCCGCGCGCACGGTGCCGGTCACCCGGGCCCCGGACGCCAGGTCGATGTCGAGCCGGGTCACGCCCTGGCCCTGGACCTCGACCGGGACCGCGGTGGGCCGGTAGCCGCCGGCGTTCACGGCGAGCGTGAAGGTGCCGGTGACCAGCTCGTCGAAGCGGTAGTCGCCGGAGTCGCCGGTCACGCCGGTGGCCAGCACCTCGCCGCGCACGTCGGTGACGACGACCATCGCGCCGCTCACCGGCGCGCCGTCCGCCAGCCCGCGCACCTGGCCTGCCAGGCCGCTGGTGCCCGAGAGCAGCAGGTCGTGGCTGAGAGGACCCTCGCCGATCACGATCGTGGACGCCTGCGGCTGGTGACCGTCGGCGGCAGCGATCAGGACGTACGAACCGGGCCCTGGCGCGTCCAGCCCGTAGGAGCCGTCGGCGTGGGCGACGGAGCGACCGAGCTGCCGTCCGCTGAGCGAGATCAGCGTGACCGCCGCGCGGGCGACGCCGATGCCGTCGGCGTTGCGTACGGTGCCGTAGACCCCGTAACCACTGGTGGGTACCGGAGCCGGGGACTGGGCTGTGGCCATGGATGCGTACTCCCTGAACTGCTGAGTGTCGCCCCCCGGTTGTGCGGACTGCGCCTGGGCGGCGGCGGCCGGTGCGGCCTGCCGGTCGACCATCGGCTGCGGTGCCGTGCGCTCGACGGCCGGTGTGTCGGCCGGCTGTGCGGAGACCCCCGCGGACGCCGTCGCCATGGCGGGCTGCTGTGCGTCGTCCTCGTCCGCCTCGTTGGCCGAGGTGGTACGCAGCGGGACCTCGCGGATGAACAGCACGCTCAGCAGCGCCAGCAGCGCGACCGGCGCGGCGTACAGGTAGATGTCGCCGATGCCGTGGCCGTACGCGCTCTCCACGACGGTGCGCACAGGCCCAGGCAGCTTGTCGACCTCGGGCAGCGCGCTGCCGCCCCCGCCGGTGCCGCCGGTGGAGCCGGGCTTGATGCCCAGCTTGGCGAAGCCGTCCTCCATGTAGTGGGTGATCCGGGTGGAGAGCACGGCGCCGAGCGCCGAGACACCGACCGCACCGCCCAGGGAACGGAAGAAGTTCACCGTGGAGCTGGCCGCGCCCAGGTCGTTGGCCTTGACCTGGTTCTGGGTGGCGAGCACCAGGTTCTGCATCATCATGCCGACGCCGAGTCCGAGCAGCGCCATGAAGATCGCCAGGTGCCAGTACTCGGTGTCGTAGCGCATGGTGCCCAGCAGGCCCATGCCCGCCGTCATCAGCACACCGCCGGTGATCAGGAACCGCTTCCACTTGCCGGTACGGGTGATGATCTGGCCCGAGATGGTGGTGGAGACGAAGAGGCCCGCGATCATCGGGATCGTCATGACACCGGCCATCGTCGGCGACTCGCCGCGCGCCAGCTGGAAGTACTGGCTGAGGAAGACCGTCGCGCCGAACATCGCGATACCGACGAACAGCGAGGCGACGGCGGCCAGGGAGATCGTGCCGTTGCGGAACAGCCGCAGCGGGATGATCGGCTCCTTGGCCTTCGACTCGACGAGCACGAACAGCAGTGCCAGCACGATGGCTCCGCCGACCATGGCGTAGGTCTGCCAGGAGACCCAGTCGTACTTGTCACCCGCGAAGGTGACCCACAGCAGCAGGGTGCAGGCCGCGGCGGCGACGAGGAACGCGCCGAGCCAGTCGACCTTGACGCCCTCCCGCTTGACGACGGGCAGCTTCAGCGTCTTCTGCAGCACGATCAGCGCGATGATCGCGAACGGGACGCCGACGTAGAAGCACCAGCGCCAGCCGAGCCAGCTCGTGTCGGTGATCACGCCGCCGAGCAGCGGACCGCCGACGGTGGCGACGGCGAACGTGGCGCCGAGGTAGCCGCTGTACCGCCCGCGCTCACGCGGGGAGATCATGGCGGCCATGATGATCTGGGCCAGGGCGGACAGACCGCCCATGCCTATGCCCTGGACCACCCGGAAGGTGATCAGCATGCCGGGGTTCTGCGAGAGCCCCGCACCCGCCGATGCCAGCACGAAGACGATCAGCGCGATCTGCACCAGCAGCTTCTTGCTGGTGAGGTCGGCCAGCTTGCCCCACAGCGGGGTCGAGGCGGTCATCGCCAGCAGCGATGCCGTCACCACCCAGGTGTAGGAGCTCTGGCTGCCGTTCAGGTCGGCGATGATCTTCGGAAGCGCCGTGGAGACGATCGTCGACGACAGGATGGCGACGAACATGCCGAGCAGCAGCCCGGAGAGCGCCTCCATGATCTGCCGGTGTGTCATCTTCGGTGTGCCGTCGGATGCCGGTGCGGCGGTGGTGCCCGCGCCCGGAGCCGGGGCCTGGGCCTGGCCGCCGACTGCGTGTCCGTGAGCCGCGTGTCGGGCCCCGCCGCCGGCCCCTTGCACGGCGTCGCGGGGCCCCCCAACCGGTGGCTGGGGTCGGGTTGTTGCCATTCGGCGTCCTTCTCACTCAGTGTGTTGCGGTGGTTTTCGTCTCGTGGGGTTGCCCGCCGCGGGCGCGGCAGTCCCCGAAGCTCGCTCGGAGCCGGTTGAGCAGGTCGTTGAGCTGGGCGACGTCCTCGTCGCTCCAGTCGTGCAGGTGAGCGGCCAGCGACTCGATCGTGTGCGCCGAGAGGTCCGTCAGGAACCGCTCACCTCGGTCACTGATCCGCAGCAGCCGGGAGCGGCCGTCCTGCGGGTCAGGGTGGCGTTCGATCCAGCCGCGGTCGGCGACGTGGGCGACGTGCCGGCTGGTCACCGACATGTCGATCGCCATCAGCTCGGCCAGTTGGCTGGTGCGCAGCTCCCCGTGTTTGTTCAGGAGCATCAGTACGGCCGCCGACGCGGGCGGACACTCCGGGGGGAGACCACGCGCCATCTCTCGTTTGACGGCGCCTATGGCGCTGATCTGCCGGGCCAGCTCCTCGTACTGACTGCGTTCGGCCATCTGCACCCCATGAACTTGTTGCTTAAGGCAACCATACGAGTGGTTGGTTGCTGTAGGCAAGTTGATTCCGGGCAAGCCAGGCAAACACTCGACCAAGTCCGGGTGTGCCGCCCTTCAAGCGCGGACCGCGAGCCACGGAAAACCGCAGGTGGGCGCGGGACGGCACGGCGGCAGGGGCCCAGGCCCGTAATGTGAGGGACCGCACACCGGCGGCCCGGCCCGCGCTGTGCCATCCGAGCGCCGGTTCGCTAGGGTCCTGGGACATGGCTCACAACCCGCACGCGCCCCAGGGTCCGGACGCACAGGGACACCACCCCGACCCGGCAGGCAGCACCCAGATGTTCCGCGCCTTCGTCGACGAGGGCGGCCCCCAGCAGGGTAGGCGGCCCGCTCCGGCACCGGCCCCCGCGGGGCCGCGCGTCGGCGTGATCGTCGGCGTCGTGGCAGCCGTCGTCGTCCTCGGCGCCATCGCCTGGCTGGCCTTCTCCTGACGGCTCCCCGGGCGGCGTGCACGCGGCGTCACACCACCTCACCCGGTGTGCGCGACGTCATCGGGCCGCCCGGCTCACTCCCCCTTCCAGCCTGAGAGCTTCACCTCGCGGGTCTCGACGTGCATGCCCAGCGGCACCCGCCAGGAGTCCACGCACACCTTCCAGGCCTTCTCCTTCTTCTCCCCGGCGCCGATCGGCACGGGGAGCGCGCGCGTGCTCTCACGCGTGGCCCAGTCGACGCCGAGGGCGCCGATGATGTGGGTCGAGAAAGTGATCCTGCCGCCCGTGACGGGGCGGCCACCGGTGTTGGCGAGGCGTACGGTCACCTTCTCGCACCACCGCTTGTCCGCCTTCGCCCGCTGTGGCTCGCTCGCGGTCAGGATGGCGGGACCGTCTTCCGCGCCCGGCTCGCCCGACC
>NZ_JASKYT010000361.1:0-6571 GCF_041028275.1 Streptomyces sp. PU-14G | reverse complement strand
CTCTCCGCCACCGCGAGCAGCCGCGGCTGCACGCGGTGGCGGAGAGCGCCGCCTACCGGGAAGACGCCGCGCGGGTCCGGAGGCTGATCGACGAGCGGGTCGTCATGGAGGCCGGGTTCGCACACCTGGCCAGCGAGCGCATCGACGCGGACACACTCGGCGTGCTGGACGCGGCGATCGCGGAGATGGACGCGGCAGCCACCTGGGCGGACTTCCACGCGTCGGACAAGCGCTTCCACTCAGTCATTGCCACCGCCGCGGGGCTGCCCAGCGCGCTGACGATGTACACACACGTCACCGGCGAGCTGTACCGCTATTTCCTGCCCTACACCATGAGTTACCTGCACACCAGCAATGAGCAGCACAAACAGATCAAGACCGCGCTGGAGAACAGGGACGCGGCGCTCGCCGCCCGCCTGCTCTCCGCACACGCCGCCGAGCTGCACCGCACGATGTACGTGGGCCTCACCGGAGCCGGCACGTCGAGCGGCACCCGCGCCCCAGCCCCCCAGCGGACCGAGGAGGAGTAGCGCGGACGCGCTCACGGCCACGTCACCCCGCGTCCGGCCGTGCGCGGACCCGGCCCCGGCTTCGACGCCGTAGCCGCCATCCGGCCGCGGGCCCGCGCACGTCGTCGAAGGCGACCCACAGGAACGTCACGCTCAGCGCCGCGCCGATCAGCCACAGCGCCGACCAGCCCACGACTCCCCACCCCGCGGTGCCACGGGCGGCGATCCGGCTCGCCGGTACCACGGTCCACAGGCCGAGCCACATCCAGGCGAACGCCCGAGACCCCAGCGGACCGAACAGCCCCCGAGGCCGACCACTTCCCAGCACCGCCCACAGCGCCAGGCCCGCCCCCATCCAGCTGTACCACCAGTTCAGCGCCAGGTCGTTGGTGGAGTCCGGGGTGAGCCGGTCGCGCGTGCCGCGTACCGTGATGCCCACCACCTGCCCGTGCCACACCTCCAGCTCCGCGCGCGAGCCCCGGCGCGCGGCACCGTGCAGCCCCGAGGACACCTCGTACTTCGCCGTCCGCCCCGAGTGCCGCTCGACGCGCAGGTAGTAGAAGGTCTGTGTGGTGGAGTCCTCCGCGTCACCCGTGGTGGTCGTCACCGTGTGCTTGTCCGCGACACGGCCGGTCTCCCGCCCCACGCACGTGTCTGCGCCCGACGGGCCGCCGCTCGGGCAGGGCCGGGCGTGCCGGAACTCGACGGTCGTGCGGTACGGCTCCGCCGCCTGGTGCAGGCCCGCCCACACGGCCGCCGAACCGAGCAGCAGCGCACAGCACCGTACGGCGACACGTCTCATCTCGTTCAGCCCCCTCCCGCACGGACTGAAAGCCTTTCGCTCCGGGGCTCGCCCGCGCGGTGCTCCCATCATGGCAGTCGGATCACCGGGGCGGCAGGTCTTGACAACGTCTTTGGTCTGGACCAACTTGGCCTTGGCTCGCTCCCCAACAGGCCCCACCCTGGAGGCAGTTGTGGCACGCTCTTCCTTTGGCCCCCGACCGGGCCGACGCAGACTCTTCCGGCTCCGCACAGCGGGCGCGGCGTTCCTCCTCGTGGGGACCGGCCTGCTCGCGGCACCGGCCGCGGCGGCCGGAACCGCTGCGACCTCCCCTCCACCCGCGGTCTCGTCCGCCGACCCGGCCCACGGGGCAGCACTGCCCGAGCACGCACTGGTCGGGTACCTGCACGCCGGCTTCGCCAACGGTTCCGGCTACACCCGCCTCGCGGACGTCCCCGACAGCTGGGACGTCATCGACCTCGCCTTCGGAGAGCCGACCACGGCCACGTCCGGCGACATCCGCTTCAGCCTCTGCCCGAGGACCGAGTGCCCGAACGTCGAGACGAAGGAGGAGTTCAAAGCCGCGATCAAGGCCAAGCAGGCGGAGGGCAAGAAGGTCCTGATCTCCATCGGAGGCCAGAACGGACAGGTCCGGCTCACCACGCCGCAGGCCCGCGACGCCTTCGTCTCGTCCGTCTCGGCGATCATCGACGAGTACGGTCTCGACGGCCTCGACATCGACTTCGAAGGCCACTCGCTGTCGCTCGACGCCGGCGACACGGACTTCGAGAACCCCACCACGCCCGTCATCGTGAACCTGATCTCCGCCGTCAAGACCCTCAAGGCGAAGTACGGTGCGGACTTCGCCCTCACCATGGCCCCCGAGACCTTCTTCGTGCAGCTCGGCTATCAGCGCTACGGCTCCGGGCAGTGGGGCGGCGACCCGCGCGCCGGCGCCTACCTGCCGGTCATCCACGCGCTGCGCGACGACCTGACGCTGCTCCACGTACAGAACTACAACTCGGGCCCGATCATGGGGCTGGACAACACCTACCACCAGATGGGCAGCGCCGACTTCCCCATCGCCATGACCGACATGCTGCTCTCCGGTTTCCCGGTCCAGGGCGACACCGACAAGGTCTTCCCCGGCCTGCCCCCGAGCAAGGTGGCGATCGGCCTGCCCGCCTCGACGCAGGCGGGCAACGGACACATCCCGCCAGGCGAGGTCGACAAGGTTCTCAACTGCCTGACCAAGGGGTCCGACTGCGGCTCATACCAACCACACGGCACCTGGCCCGCTCTGCGCGGCCTGATGACCTGGTCGATCAACTGGGACCGGTTCCACGGCTGGGAGTTCTCGCGGAACTTCGACCAGTACTACGGCTGAGGACGTCAGTCACCCCACCCGCACTCCGTACCGCACGGCGTCGGTGTCAGGACTCGTACGTCGCGAAGAGCTCCAGGTGCCCGCACTTGGGGCAACGGTAGGCGTCGATCTGACGGGACGGCCGGCCCATGCGCTTGGCACCGCCGAATATGCCTCGCTCCAAGTGCCCCGCGATCCAGCGGGCGTAACCGCGCGAGTTCTGACCGGAATCCTCGACGAAGCCCGCTTCGAGCCCGGCTGTGCCGCAGTGGGTGCACGTCATGTTCTGCATCCGGTGATCGTAGTGAGGAACCGGGTGATGCCGAAGCCCCTGGCGACACACGAACCGGTCCAAAGGCAGGGAGGACGGAGGAGGGCGATCCCGGCGAGGGGCGCGCGACCAGCATCGTCTCGCTGAACGAGACGCGCGCCTCCCTCTCTTGACTCACGCCCGCCCTCCCGCAAAGGTGCGCCTGTGAGCCAGCAAGCAGGACCAGCGAAAACGGGATGCCCCGAGCCGCAGGACGACGGAACGCCGGCAGACGGCACCCCCGGAGCGGCCCTGGGAAAGTCCAGTGCCCCGGCAACTTCCCCCAGCACCCCGGAGGCCGGCGCCGCCCAGTCGCACACCGGCGCGCCCGGTGATGGGAAGGACGGCGGCGGGAAGGACGGCGGCGGGGAGAGCATGCGCCGGGTGGCCGTCGCGAGCTTCATCGGCACCGCCATCGAGTTCTACGACTTCTATGCCTACGGCACCGCAGCCGCCCTCGTCCTCGACGACGCCTTCTTCCCCAACCTCAGCTCCCTCAACGCCACACTCGCGGCCTTCTCCACCTACGCGGTGGCCTTCGTGGCCCGGCCCCTCGGCTCGCTGATCTTCGGACACTTCGGGGACCGGGTCGGCCGCAAGTCCGTGCTGGTGGCCTCCCTCCTGCTGATGGGGCTCTCCACCGCGTTCGTCGGGCTGCTGCCCGGCTACGCCACCCTCGGTGTGTGGGCGCCGCTGCTGCTCGTCCTGCTCCGCTTCCTCCAGGGCATCGGCCTCGGCGGTGAATGGGGCGGTGCCGCGCTGCTCGCCGTGGAGCACGCGCCCGAGAAGCGCCGCGGTATGTTCGCGGCCTTCCCGCAGCTCGGCCCCTCCGTCGGGTTCCTCGCGGCGACCGGGATCTTCTGGGCGCTGTCCACCGGGCTCGACGACACGGCGTTCCGCTCCTGGGGCTGGCGGGTACCCTTCCTGCTGTCCTTCGCGCTGGTCGCAGTGGGACTGTTCGTACGGCTGCGGATCAGCGAGACGCCGGTCTTCCAACGCGTGATGGACGCGCAGGAGAAGAGCAAGGCCCCGGCGATGGAGGTCTTCCGCACCCACTGGCGTGAGATGCTGCTGGGCGCGGGCGGCATGATCGTCGCCTACGGGCTCTTCTACACCGCCACCACCTACTGCCTCAACTACGCCACCGACGGCCTCGGTGTACCGCGCAGCACCATGCTGGCCCTGTCGATGGTGGCCTGCCTCTTCCTCGCCGCCGGCACCTGGATCGCGGCCACCCGTTCCGATGCCCGCGGCCGCCGCCGGCTCGTCCTGACCGGCTGCGGACTCGCCGTCGTCTGGGGGCTGGTTCTCTTCCCGCTGCTGGACACCGAGCAACCGCTGCTGATCACCCTCGCGCTGGGCGGCACGCTGTTTTGCATGGGCGTCGTGTACGGGCCCATGGGCGCCTACCTGCCGGAGCTGTTCAGCGCCCGGGTGCGCTACTCGGGTGCCTCGTTCGCCTACAACCTCGGCGGAGTGCTGGGCGGCGCGGTGGCGCCGCTGGTGGCCACCGACCTGCAGTCCTCGTACGGTTCGAGCGCCGTGGGCTGGTACGTCTCCGCGATGGCCGTGGTCTCCCTGGTGTGTGTGCTGGCGCTTCCGGAGACCCGGTCCAGGGAACTGGGCTGAGGCGAACACCGGGCCCCCGCCGCAGCGCGGAGCGTAGGAGGCTGTGCGTCCGGCACCGAGTCGCTAGGCTCTGCGACCATGAACCAGCGGCAGCGGAAGAAGCTCTCCCGTCGTCTCTTCGACGCCATTCTGATGGGCGACACCGCCCACGTGAAGACGCTTCTCCGGGCAGGTGCCGATCCTCAGAGGGCGGACGCCGAGGGTGCCACTCCTTTGTACTCGGCAGCAGTGAGCGGCAAAGCGGATATCGTCCGCCTGCTTCTGCAGGCAGGGGCCTGCCCTGACGCCGAGAGCAGCGGGCTGGGCTCGGAGGGCACGCCGCTGTGCGCGGCAGCGTGCTGGGGACACACCGAGACGGTGCGCGCACTGTTGGCGCACGGTGCCGATCCGCGACTCCGAGAGGACAACGGCGCCGGCCGCTCCCCTCTGGAGTGGGCAGTAGATGCCGGTCCCCACACGGAGACCGCCGGCCTTCTCCTCGCAGCGGCCTCTTTTGCCGTCTCGGCAACCACGTTTGACGCGTCTCCGGCCGGTTGACGACGCTGGGCTCAGGTGCCCCGGCACCGCGCCCGCACAGTCGTCCCGAAGGAGCTCCGATGTCGACACCGCAGCCGCAAGCCCCCGCCGCGTTCTGGGAGGAGCGCTACCGCTCCAGCGAACGCCTCTGGAGCGGTGACCCGAACCCCCTGCTCGTACGCGAGGTCGACGCGCTGGAACCGGGCAGCGCCCTGGACCTGGGCTGTGGCGAGGGAAGCGATGTGCTGTGGCTGGCCTCGCGGGGTTGGCGGGCGACCGGTGTGGACATCTCCTCCACCGCCCTGGAGCGGGCGGCAGCCCATGCCGCGGAGGCCGGTCTCGCCGAGCGGACCGTGTTCGAGCAGCATGAGCTCGGAAAGACCTTTCCTCAGGGCAGCTTCGATCTTGTCAGTGCTCAGTTCCTTCAGTCACCCGTCGCGCTGGACCAGGACGGCGCGCTCAAACGGGCCACCGAAGCGGTGAAGCCAGGGGGCACTCTCCTCGTCGTCATGCACGCGGGATGGCCCTCCTGGATGGAGGAACACGAGTACCCGTTCGAGGCCGTCTTTCCGACGCTCCAGGGCCTGCTCGAGATGCTCGCTCTGCCGCCCACCTGGCGGGTGGAGACGCTGGAGACCGTGGAGCGGTCCTTGTCGTCGCCCGATGGCAGGTCCGGCACGCGGGCGGACCACGTGTGGCGACTGACCCGTACCGGCGGCTGACCCGTACCGTCTGAGTGCGCTCAGGGGTCAGGCCGGGCCGCGGCCGACGGGGGCGTCGTAGACCAGGGTGTACCGCCAGAACAGGCGGCGCCGGATCCGGGCGCCGGGCAGCTCCTGTGCGGCAGCGGCCCGGATGTCGCTCAGGGTCTCCTGCGGCTCTCGGGTGGGCGCCGTCATGTGTGGTGGCGGCGCCGCGGCCCGGGCAGGGTGCTTGACCAGTGCCATGACGGGGTTGGCGAGCGCGGCGGACAAGGAGGTGAGCAGGTCGACGGGCCCGGCCTCCCGGTAGCAGCCGACGACCACCAGGCGCCCGCCGGGGGAGAGGCAGTCGCGCAGCTCTCGCAGCGTCGGCGCCAGCGGGAGGTGGTGCAGGACAGCGACGAGCGTGACGGCGTCCCAGCGCCGCCGGGTGTCGCGCTCTTCGAAGGGGGCTTCGAGGATGCTGACCGAGGGGTCGCCGGTGAAGCGTTCGGCCGCGGCGCGGGCCGTCCCAGGGTCGGGCTCGAGGCCGGTCACGGTGGCGGCGCGTCGGCTCAGCAGCGCGGAGAGGTTTCCCGTGCCGCAGCCGACGTCGAGGACGTGCTCCGACCCGGAGGCGGCCACCTGGCGGGCGACCCAGGGGCCGTAGTGGTCGTTGTGGCTCCACGGGTGCCTTTGGTGAAACCGGTCGAGACGAGACGGCGACGCCATGGCACCACGGTAACCGGGCCCCGGCCCCGACCAGCCCCGGTCCCGGCG
>NZ_JASKYT010000360.1:0-7014 GCF_041028275.1 Streptomyces sp. PU-14G | reverse complement strand
GCACCCCACCCCAACACCCCACGAAACTCATCCGCCGTAAGGATGCCGACGGCACCGACGCGGGTATACGGGTCCGCCGCGAGCTGCCCGAGCACATGGGCGAACCGGGCGGCGATGGTCTCCACCGCCGACTCCTCGAAGAGGTGCTCCTGGTATTGGAGCGAGAGCGAGGGATGCGGGTTCGCCTCGGCCATGACGCTCAGCGGGTAGTGGGTGCCGGAGAAGGGGCGCAGGCCTGTCAGCCGGATGTCTGCCGCGGTCTTGGCCTCGTCGAGCCCGCCGTGGTCGATGGGGTAGGACTCGAAGACGACGAGTGTGTCGAAGAGGCTGCTCAGCCCGGTGCTCTGCTGGATCTCGGCAAGGCCGGGATAGTGGTGGTCCAACAGGGCTGCCTGGTGCTCCTGAGTGCGCCGCAAAACGTCGGCGAAAGTCTCGCCCGGATCCGTGCGCACCCGGACGGGAAGGGTGTTGATGAACAGGCCGACCATGGAGTCAACGTCGGTAAGCTCCGGAGGCCGTCCGGAGACGGTCGCACCGAACACCACGTCCTGGCGTCCGGTCAGCTGTCCGAGTAGCACCGCCCACGCGCCCTGCACCAACGTGTTCACCGTGACACCCAGCTCCGCGGCGCGCCGGGTCAGCACGCGGGCGTCCTCGACGGGCAGCGGCACATCGACCTGGCCGATCCCCGTGGCGTCGTGCTCACCGACCGCACCGGCAGGCGCGAGCAGCGTGGGCTCGTCAATGCCCTCCAGCTCGGCGGCCCAGGCCCTGGCAGTCGCCTCGCGGTCCTGGCGGGAGAGCCAAGCGAGGAAGTCGCGGTAACCACGCACCCGGGGCAACTCCGAGGCATCCCCGCCCGCCGCATACAAACGCAGCAGATCCCGGAACAGCGTCGGCAAAGACCACCCGTCGAACAATGCGTGATGCGCCGTCAACACCAGCTCGAAACGCTCGGCCTCCAACGCCACCAAAGTGAACCGCAGCATCGGCGGCCGCTCCGGATCGAAATGACGCCCATGATCCTCAGCCAGGAACCGCTCGAACCTCCGCTCACGCTCCCGCTCCGGAACAGCACTCAGATCAAGGTGATCGAACGGGACCTCGACACCCTCGACGACCAACTGCACCGGGTTGCCCCCCGCATCGTCGACGAACGCGGTACGCAGATTGGCGTACCGGTCGAGCAACGCCTGTCCCGCGACCCGCATCCGCCCCGCATCCACCCGCCCGGACAAGTGGAAGACAAGCTGCATCTGATACGCGTCGAAACCACCCTGCTCCTCACCCCCCGCCCCGACAGCCCGGGAACCAACCAACCTGCTGTGGAAAAGCAAACCAGCCTGAAGCGTGGACTGCGGCCAAATATCCACCAACCCGGGAAACCGACGCTCCCACGCCTCGATCTCCCCCTGAGACACCTCCACCAACGACACATCCGAAGGCGTCAGACCACCCGCCTCCCCCGAAGCAACATGCCGAACCAGCCCCGTCAACGCCCCAACCCACAACTCACCCAGCTCCGCCACCTCCTCACCGGACAGAATCCCGGTAGGGAAGGAGAAGGTGGTGCCCAGTTGGGGGCCTTCGGCACCGTCGAGGACGGCGGCACTGATGTCGAGTGTGGACAGGACGGGCAGGTCCACAGACGGGGAGGGGGCGATTTCGCTGGTCTCGGGTGCTTGGTGGAAGCCGAGTCCGCGTAGGCGTTCGGGCAGGTCAGAGCCGGTGAAACGGCCGAGGTAGTTGAAACCGATCTGCCCCGTCGAGCGGCCGGCCAACGCCTCGGCCGTCTCCGCGTTCACATACCGCAACAGACCGAACCCGATCCCCTTGTCCGGTATCGCCCGCAGCCGCTCCTTCACCGCCTTCACCACATCACCAGCAGCCGGACCACCCCCGAAAGCCTCCCCCACATCCACACCCGCCGCATCCAACCGCACCGGATACACACTCGTGAACCAACCCACCGTCCGCGACAAATCAGCACCCGGAACAACCCCCTCCTCCCGACCATGCCCCTCCAACCGCAACAACAACGACGACTCCCCCACACCCCGCCGCTCACGCCACCGCACCACCGCCAACAACAACCCCGCCAACAACACATCATCCACACCACCACGAAACACCGCAGGAACAACCGACAACAACGACTCCGTCACCCCCACAGGCACCCGCACCCGCACCGTCYCCACCGTCGACATCACATCGCGACCACGATCCAACGCACGCGAACCAACAAGCGGATCCGGCCCCTCCAACACCCCACGCCACAACGGCAACTCAGCCACACGCGCCGGCCGAACCGCCTCCTCCGCCAACGCATACGCCCACCGCCGCACCGACGTACCCACCGGAGCCAACTCAGGAACCGCCCCCACCCGCACCCGCTCCCACGCCGCAGCCAAATCCGAACCAAGAATCCGCCACGACACCCCATCCACCACCAAATGATGAGCCACCACCAACAACCGCCCACCAACCCCAACATCACCCGGCTCAAACCACACCAACCGCAACATCACACCCCCCACCGGATCCAACTCCCCAAGAGCCACATCCAACTCCGCAGACATCACACGCGCCCACACACCCGCACCACCACCACCCACACACTCCACCCGCCGAACCAACCCACCCACATCCACACCCCCAGGCGCCACCACCTCCAACACACCACCACCCACACCCCAAACCAACCGAGACCGCAACACATCATGACGATCCACCACAGCCGACACCGTCGCCACAAGACCCTCACGATCAATACCCACAGGCAACTCGAACGCCATCCACTGCGCGAAACGGTCGAAGCCGGTGCCCGCTTCCCGGGAGAAGCCGACGATCGGCAGCAGTGGGGCGCGGCCCACGCCCCCGCCGTCGAGCTCGGCGAGGACAGGACGGTCGGATTCCTGCTCGCCCTGTGCCACTTCGGCCAGCTCAGCGACCGTGCGGGCCTCGAAGATCTGCCGCGGGGTGACGGCCACGCCCAGGGCGCGGGCGCGGGAGACGACCTGGATGGAGCGGATGCTGTCACCGCCGACAGCGAAGAAGTCGTCATCGACACCGATGCGCTCCATGTCCAGGACCTCGGCGAAGACGGCCGCCAGTGTCTCCTCGACCAGGGTGCGCGGCGCCCGGTAGGTGCCGGGGGAGTACTCGGGCGCGGGAAGCGCCCGCTCGTCCAGCTTGCCGTTCGGCGCGAGTGGCAACCGGTCCAGCACCATGATCGCCGCAGGCACCATGTACTCGGGCAGGCGTCCCGCAACGAACTTGCGCAGTTGCGCCGGGGACAGCCCTGTCTGGACGTTCATGTCGCCCTTGGCTCTGTCGCCGCCCTCGGCGGGAGCGGGCACGACGTAGGCGACGAGTTGCTTGCCGCCGCTTGGAGCCACGCGGGCGAGGACGGTCGCCTGGGCGACGCCCGGGTGGGCGGCGAGCACCGCTTCGGTCTCCGCGGGTTCGATGCGGAAGCCGCGGATCTTGACCTGCGTGTCGGCGCGGCCGGCGTACTCCAGCTCGCCGGCGCTGTTCCAGCGGGCCAGGTCGCCCGTGCGGTACATCCGCGTGCCGGCAGGTCCCTGCGGGTCGGCGACGAACCGCTCGGCGGTGAGCCCCGGACGGTGCTGGTAACCGCGGCCGATGCCCTCCCCCGCGACGTACAGCTCACCGGCGACACCCGGCGGGACGGGCGCCAGCCCCGGACCCAGGACGTACGTGCGCACAGTACCCAGCGGCTTGCCGACGGGCAGCGTGCCGGAGGTCGGCCGCTCGTGGTCGGGTGCGAGGGAGTGCGCCGTGGCATAGAAGGACTCGCTCTGGCCGTAGCCGTTGACCACGCGCACGCCAGGAAGCGCGGTGCGGGCTCGCTCGACGAGAGCGGCGGGGAGGGCTTCACCGGCGAAGACGACGGTTTTGACCCGGGACTTCTCGGCGCTCTGGTCGAGGAGTTCGGCGAACGCCGACGGCACCGTGCTGATGACGTCCACGTCCCAGCGCTCCCGCTCGGCCAGTGTCAGCACGTTGGGGACGACGTCGACGCTGCCGCCCGTCGTCAGGGTGGTGAACAGCTCGAACACCGACACGTCGAAGTTCACCGACGTCGCAGCCAGCATCCGCCACGGTGCGGCCACACCCACCGCTTCCACCAGACCCGGAAGGCAGTTCACGACATTGCCGTGGGTGATGCCCACGCCCTTGGGCAGACCGGTGGATCCGGACGTGTACATCAGATACGCCAGGTCCCCGGACGCCAGTGGCCGCGCACGCTCATCGGCGCGCAGGTCTTCCGCCGGGCCCTCAGACAGCACGCCGGCGTCCACGTACAGCCGCTCGGCTCCGGACTCCGGCAGCACTGCCGCGGCCGCCTCGTCCGTCAAGATCAGCTCGGGCGCGGCGTCCCGCAGAATCCGTTCCAGGCGCGCGCTCGGATAGGCCGGGTCCACCGGCACGTATGCGGCGCCCGCCTTCAGCGCACCCAGCAGCACCGTGGGCAGGTCCACCGAACGCGACACCGCCAGCGCGACCACGGTGCCAGGGCCCACACCCCGGCCCGTCAGGTGACGGGCGAGCCGATTCGCCCGGGCGTTCAGCTCCCCGTAGGAGAACGACGCCCCGGCGCAGGTCACCGCCGTCCGCTCGGGCCCCCGCGCCACCTCACGCTCGAACAGCTCGGGGAGCGTCTGCTGCCCGGCGGCGACCGCGAGCTCGTTGCGGGCGGCCAGCCACGCGTGCTCGCCCGCGTCCAGCACGTCCAGGACATGCACGGGCACCAGGGGATCCGCCACCAGCGTCCGCAGCACCTGCACGAATCGGCGCACGAGGGCCTCGACAGTGGTGCGGTCGAACAGATCGGTGGCGTACTCGACGACGCCCTGCACCTCGCGCCCGCCGGGTCCCGGCAGGTCGGCCAGGTTGAAGAACAGGTCGAACTTCGCCGTGTGGGTGCTGTGCGGAGCGAACTCCACGTCCAGTCCCGGCAAGAGCACGTCGGCCCGGCTGAAGTTCTGCCAGGCGAACATCACCTGGAACAGCGGGTGGTATGACGTGGAGCGGTCGGGGTTGAGCAGCTCGACGAGCCGCTCGAAGGGCGCGTCCTGGTTGTCGTAGGCAGCCAGTGCGCGGTCGCGGACGCGGTGCAGCACCTGGTCGAACGTGGGGTTGCCGGACAGGTCGACACGCAGCACCCAGGTGTTGACGAAGAAGCCGATGAGGTCGGCTAGTCCCTCGTCGGTGCGGCCCGCGATCGGCGAACCGAGGGTGATGTCCTCCCCGCTGCCCATCCGGCTCAGCAGCACGGCGAGTGCCGACTGCAGCACCATCGGCACCGTGACGCCGCGCTCGCGCGCCAGATCCTCGACAGAGGCGAGCAGCCGACCGTCGAGCCTGAGATCCAGCGCGTCACCTCGGCGGCTGGCGACGGGCCGGCGCGGCCGGTCGGCGGGCAGTGGCAGGGGCTGCGGCACGTCGGCCAGCTCGTCCCGCCAGTAGGCGAACTGCCGCGCGAGCAGACTTTCCGGATCCTCCTCGTCACCGAGCAGCTCCTGCTGCCACAACGTGTAATCCACGTACTGCACGGGGAGGTCGGACCAGCTCGGGGCGCGGCCCGCCAGACGCGCGGTGTAGGCCGCGGAGAGATCCTTGGCCAGCGGAGCCGTGGATTCCCCGTCCCCCGCGAAGTGGTGCAGGACCAGCACCAGTACGTACGCGTCCGTACTGCCGCGGCGCAGGATCTCGGCTCGGACAGGGAGTTCCACCGACAGGTCGAAAGGATGCGCGAGGGCCGCCGCTACCGCTTCGGCCTCCTCGTCGGGGGTCACGACAGTGAGGGGGATGTCCACGTCCACGTCGGAGGCGGGCAGCACCCGCTGGAAGGCGGTGCCCTCGGCGTCCTCGTCGATGAGGGTGCGCAGGGTTTCGTGCCGCTGCACGACGTCGCGGACGGCGGCACGCAGTGCCGCCACGTCCAGATCGCCGGTCAGCCGCAGGGCGAGAGGGATGTTGTAGGTCGCCGAAGGCCCCTCGAAACGGTGGATGAACCACAGCCGGCGCTGCGCGTATGACAGCGGAACCCGCGGCGGACGTTCGGGGACCCGCTGGAGCGTCTGCCGGGTCCTGGGGCCGGTGGACAGATGTGGAGCGAGTTTCGCGACAGTGGGAGACTCGAACACCAGGCGGATGGGGACCTCGGCGCCGAACATGGTGCGCAGGAGGCCGATCAGGCGGGTGGCGCGCAGGGAGTGTCCGCCCAGGTCGAAGAAGTTGTCGTCGATTCCGACCCGTTCCAGGCCGAGAACCTCGGCGAAGATCTCGGCGAGGGCCTGCTCGGTCTTGTTGCGCGGGGCCCGGTAGTCAGTCCCCGTGAACTCGGGTTCGGGGAGTGCCTTGCGGTCGACCTTCCCGGCGGAGTTGAGCGGCAGTTCGTCCAGCACGACGAACGCGGCCGGGACCATGTACTCCGGCAGTCGCCCGGAGACGAAGGAGCGCAGCTCCGCCATGGAGCCGAGGCCGGCCGCGGAAGCGTCCGCCGCGGTGATGGCGTCCGCCTCGGCGGCGGTCGGCACGGTGGCACTCGGGGCGGGGGTCACATAGGCGATGAGCTGCTTTCCGGTCTCCATGGTCCCCGTGCCCCGGCTGTCGCGGGCAATGACACAGGCCTGCGCGACACCGGGATGGGCCAACAACGCCGCCTCAATCTCACCCGGCTCGATACGGAAACCCCGCACCTTCACCTGGAAATCAACACGACCAATATAATCCAACGCCCCATCCGCACGCCAAGCAACCACATCACCACTGCGATACATCCGCGACCCCGCCGGACCAAAAGGATCCGCCACAAAACGCTCAGCCGTCAGCCCACAACGCCCCACATACCCCCGCGCCAACTGCACACCCGCCAAATACAACTCACCCGGAACACCCGGAGCCACCGGACGCAACGCAGAATCCAGCACATACAACCGCGTGTTCCACACCGGAAACCCAATCGGCACACCCGAAACACCCGAC
>NZ_JASKYT010000036.1:0-36594 GCF_041028275.1 Streptomyces sp. PU-14G | reverse complement strand
GCTCGCTCTCGCCCGGGAGGGCCGGCGCCTCCACCTCGCCGGGCGGACCGCGGTCACCGCTTGMCSSWCSRYMCSKSYCSCGCGCYCGCGGCGGACATCCCACCGGACCGGACGCCGAACACCCGAGCGGACCCGAACGGACCCGAAGGGACCCGAACGGCAGTGACACGGCTGGGGGTCAGCGTTCGGGTGTAGTGCGCACGAGGGCGTCCCACGAGGCCATGGCGGCGTCCACCACCGCGAGGAGATCGTCCCGCGAGGCACCGTCCCGTGACTGGACGGAGAGGCCGAAGAGGACCGTCGCGTAGAACGCGGCGAGGGCGCGGGTGTCCGTGCCGGCCGGTACGTCGCCCTCCGCGACGCCGCGGTCCATCCGGTCGCGGAGCGAGCGCTCCATGGCGCGCCGGTCGTCGCACAGCAGGCTGCGGACGGCCTCGTGCTCCGGAGCGCAGTTGGTCGCGGCCAGCACGATCATGCAGCCCGTGGGGCTACCGGGCTCCGTGTAGACGAGCGCGTTGCCGCGGAGCGTCTCGCCGATGGCCTCGCGCGCGGTGGCCGCCTCGTCGAGGGCACGCGCGGTGACGCCGCCTTCGGTACGCCCGTAGAGCTCCACCGCCTCGCGGAAAAGCTGCTCCTTGGAGCCGAACGCGGCGTAGAGGCTGGGCGGCCTGATGCCCATGGCCTCGGTCAGTTCGGCCAGCGAGGCCGCCTCGTAGCCCCGCTCCCAGAAGACGCGCATCGCCTGTCCGAGCGCGGCGTCCCGGTCGAAGGCGCGCGGCCGTCCACGTCCCGCTCCCATCCGCACTCACCTCTTCTGTAGCGCTCGGTATCGAAAACCCTTGACGCCCGAGGATACTCGGGGCTTAATTATGAAGCGCGCGCTACAGAATTAGGCCGGGCGACGGCCACGAACCCGAGTGAGGACTGCCATGACCGCCACACCGCAGGACCGACCCGCCACCCATCTCCCGCTCAGCGGCACGAGCGCCCTGGTCACAGGGGGCAGCCGAGGCATCGGCGCCGCCATCGCCAGGCGACTGGCGGCCGACGGAGCGGACGTCGCGCTGACGTACGTCAGCGCGGAGGAACGCGCCAAGGAGGTCGCGGAAGACATCCGCGCCCTCGGCCGCCGCGCCCTGACCCTCCAGGCGGACAGCGCCTCCCCCACCGAGCCGGTGGAGGCCGTGCACCGCACGGCCCGCGAGTTCGGGCGCCTCGACATCCTGGTCAACAACGCGGGCATCTTCCCCTCAGGGCCGCTGGAGGACATCACGCTCGACGAGATCGACCGCACCCTCGCCATCCACGTCCGCGCCGTACTGCTCGCCACCCAGGCGGCCGTCGGTCACATGCGCGAAGGCGGGCGCGTCGTCACCATCGGCAGCAACCTCGCCGAGCGCGTACTCGGCAGCGGCATCACCCTCTACGCCGCCTCCAAATCCGCGCTCATCGGCCTGACCAAGGGCCTCGCCCGCGACCTGGGCCCCCGCGGCATCACCGCCAACCTGGTCCAGCCCGGCTCCACGGACACCGACATGAACCCCGCCGACGGCGACGCGGCCGACGGACAGCGCGCCTTCTCCGCTCTCGGCCGGTACGGCGCCCCGGAAGGCATCGCCGCGATGGTCGCCCACCTGGCGCACCCCGACGCGGGCGGCACCACCGGCGCGGCGTTCACGGTGGACGCGGGCACCAACGCGTAGCGCGTACGCCCCCCGACCCACCCACGGACCTGGTACGTCGGCCGGATCGCGCTGCCCGGCCTGCGCGTTTCACCGGACGACCAGGCAAGGTCTCGCGACGCGACGGAGTGCCCTCAGGGAGTTCTTCGCGCCTGGATGCCGTCGAGGAGGTAGGCGGTGCGGCGGTCGTAGTCCTCCCGCCGTGGGCGGGTTGTGTACTTGAGGACGAGCGCGCTGTCGTGGAGGAGCGCATGGAGGTCACCGGCGGTGAACTCCGGCCGCAGCGCGCCGGAAGCCCGGCCCGCGGTGATGAGCTCCTCGTTGATCTCGCCTCCCGCCCGGCAGATCTCCATGAGGCTCTGCGCGTCGGGGTAGGTCTGCAGCATGGTGTCGACGGTGGCCGGCTGACGGTACTGCAAGTCGCGGATCGCGGTGACGTAGTACGTCAGCCGCGCCCAGGCGTCGTCGATGGCACGGGTGCGGTCGATGATGGCGTAGATCTCCGCGGCGACGACCTCGGTGATGACGGCTTCGATGAGGCCGATCCGGCCGCCGAACCGGTTGAAGATCGTGCCCTTGCTCACCCCCGCCGCCTTGGCGACCTCTTCCAGCGGCACGGACAGGCCGCGGCCCTGGAAGGCACCGATCGCGGCCTTGCGGATCTGCTCGGTATTGCGCTGGGCGTCAGCGCGCAGCCGAGGCTCCGCAGACGCCGCTCCGGCCGCACCGGCCCTCACCCGACTCCGCCTCCCGCTGTCGCCGCCCAACTTGACTCGCTAGGTCAGTTTACCTACGGTCGTCGGCGGAAGCGAAACTGACCCATGCGGTCAACTTAGCGGGAGGCCATGTCATGATCGTCGTCACCGGCGCCACCGGCGGGCTCGGCGGTGCCACCGTCGAGCACCTCCTCACGCGCGTGCCCGCCGACCGGATCGCCGTCAGCGTCCGCGATGCCGCGAAGGCGCGGCATTTCGCCGACCGCGGTGTCCGGGTGCGGCAGGGCTCCTACGAGGAGCCGACCGCGCTGCGCGACTCCTTCGCCGGCGCCGAGCAGGTGCTGGTGGTGTCCGGCAACGATCCGGCGGCCGACATGATCAGCCTCCACCGCAACGCCGTCGAGGCCGCCGTCGAGGCCGGCGCCCAGCGGATCGTCTACACCAGCCAGCAGGGCGCCGTGGCGGGCAACCCGTACCGGCCGTCGGAGTTCCACATCGCCACCGAAGCGCTCCTCGCCGAGTCCGGGGTCGCCTGGACCGCGCTGCGCAACGGCGCGTACGGCCCCCTCGACCAGGTGCTCGGCCCCTGGCAGTCGACCGGCGAGATCGTCCAGCCGGAAGACGGCCCCATCCCGTACACCGACCGCGACGACATCGCGGAGGCCACCGCGGTCCTCCTCGCCGGTGACCGCGCCTTCGACGGCCCCCTCACCCTCACCGCGCCGACAGCCGTCACCTTCGACGACCTCGCCACGATCGCCTCGGACCTCACCGGCCGTCCCCTCAAGCGGGTCGTCGTGGAGGACGAGCAGTGGGTCGCCGACCAGGTCGCGAGCGGCGTCCCGGAGCAGACGGCCCGGCTCATCCTCACCTGGTACCAGGCCGCCCGCGCCGGCTACTTCGCGGAGGCCGGCCCTCTGCTGGCCGAACTCCTGGGCCGCGAGCCCCGCAGCGCCGCCGACAGGCTTGCGACCCAGGTCGCCGCCTGAAGCGTGCACCGCAAGGGCGTGCGCGCCAAAAGAGTGTGCGGGGTGCACCGAAAGGGCGTGCGGGGCGAAAGAGTGTGCGGGTCGCGCCGAAAGGGCGAGCAGGGGTGGACACTGTCCGCGGCGTGCGGTCTGCGGGTGGGGGGTGGCTTGCCGCGCAGTTCCCCGCGCCCCTTCGGGGCGCGTCCGTGTTCCCCCCTGCTGCGCTGGGGTCACCGTTTCCCTGCAGCCAGTGCCTCATCGGCCTGCGGGAGCCAGGTGCCGGGCGCCCGCGCGAGCCACCCCTCGCGGGCGCCCGCCCCGCGTGCCGTGTCGGCCAGCGCCGTCAGGCCCGCATGGCGCAGCCCCCTGCGCCACACCATCGAGACGGGCGACAGCGGCACAGGATCGGTCAACGGGCGCAGCACCATGCCCTCGACGCCGGCGAAAACGCTGGTCGCCAGCACCGACCAGCCCCGGCCGCGCACCACCCGCGCGAACTCCCGCTCGCCCTCGATCTTCGGAAAGGGCTCCGCCAGCCTGATCCCGTGCCCGGCGAAGAGGTCGGCGGCGTAGGAGGTCCACTCGGCGGTGCCGGGGTTCCCCGCACCGGCGTACAGGGTCTCCCCCGCCAACGCCGCCACCGGCACCTCCTCGAGGCCGGCGAGCCGGTGCTCCTGCGGCAGCAGGACAGCGACGTGCTCGTACCGCACCAGCCGGTGGTCGAGTCCGCTGAGCGTCTCGCGGGGCAGCCCTGCCACCCGGCCGAACGCCACGTCGAGGCTCCCCGAGAGCAGGTCGCCGGCCGCGGCGGTCAGGCCGCTGTAGTAGCGGGCGACGAACTCGACTCCGGGCGCCGCCTCGCGCGCCGCCTCCAGCACCCGGCTGCCCGTGGAGACGGGCGCGGCGACGTCGACGGTCAGTGGCCGCCCGCCGGCCGCGTCGCCCATGCCGAACGCGGCCTCCAGCGTCTCGTGCGCGGCCAGCACCGCTCTCGCGTACGGCAGCAGCCGCTCGCCTTCCGGCGTCAGCGTCACCCGCCGGGTGCTCCGCACGAACAGCACGGCGCCCAGCTCGCGCTCCAGCGAGCGGACGTCGCGGCTGAGCGCCTGCTGGGCCACGTACATCCGCGCGGCGGCCCGGGTGAAGTGCAGCTCCTCGGCGACGGCGACGAACGCCCGCAGGAGGCGCGGGGAGAGATCACTGGGCATTCGGTGACGGTAAGCGAGCCGCCCACGATTGACCACACATCTGCGTGAACGACGCCTCAGAAGGTGTTGGACCCGGCAGGTGACCTGCGGCGACGCTGAACACATGCCAGTCACCTACCAGCACACCCGGCCGCACCCCGACGCCCGGCGGACCTCGCTCCCCGACCGTACGACGCTGTACGCCCTGCACGGCAGCACCCTCGTCGCCGCACGGCTGCCAGCGCCCTACGAGCGGCTTGCCGCCCCCGGGGCGCGGGCGCGCTCCCCACGCAGTTCCCTGCGGGGTCTGCTCGCGAAACTGTCCCGTCACGGGCGCGGAGGGGGCGGGACGCCATGAGCCGGCACCGCGAAGTGTCCGCCGAGGACGGGCGCTCCCTCACACGGGCGCGCTCCCTCACACAGGGGCGCTCCCTCGCACAGGCGCGCCCCGCACACACACCGGGCGCGCTCCGCACGCGGGACCGCTTACTCGCGGGGCGCGCTCCGCACGCGGGGCCCGCACACTCGCGGGGCGCGCTCCGCACGCGCGACCGCTCACACGCGGGGTGAGTAGTGCTGCGGCCAGTCCCGCTCCTCGGGCAGCGGCAGGTTGCGGGCCGGAGTCTCCACCGGCGGCGCGTGCTCGGAGCGCGCGCCCCGCTCGCGTTCCCATCCGGCCCGCGCCCTGGGATGGAACCGGCGCGCCGGCGGCACCAGCTTCCAGCCCCAGTGGATCAGCCGCCCGATCCTGCGCAACCTGCGCTCGTCCCGCACCGTCCACACGTAACCGAGACGGCGCCGCACGGCAGGCGGGAAGAAACCGACCGTGAACCACACCGAGGCCCGCGCCTGCGGCCCGCGCACCAGCCGCCACACCCCCTCGGGGAGCCACCGCAGCGCGGGCGGCTTCGCCAGCGCCGTCAGATCGAGCACGTCCCTGGTCGGCGTGTTGTCCTCCAGTACCTCGGCGGCCATGTGCCCCCAGTAGGCCTGGAAATCCTCCCAACTGGCCGGCACGGGACGCATGCTCATCCCGTACAGCCGCCACCACCGCACGTGTTCGTCGAACAACTGTCGTTTCTGCGGCTCCGTCAGCCCCGGTCCGAGCCGGTCCGCGACCAGGAGCGTCAACATGAAGAAGGTGGCATGCGCCCAGTAGAACGTGTCCGGGTCCAAGGCGTGGTACGGGCGGCCCTCACGGTCGGTTCCCCTGATGGTGTGGTGGTAACCGCGCACCTGCCGCGCCGTCTCGACCGCGCGCGGCCCGTCGTAGACGACACCGCCGATCGGATACAGCGAACGGAACAACCGCTGCCAGCGCTCCTCGAAGAAACGCGAGTGCTCCGCGACCCCCGCACCCAGCTGCGGATGCATGTTCTGCATCGCTCCGGCCCAGGGCGCCAGCAGAACGCCGCGCCAGTCACCGAAGTACGTCCAGGTCAGCGAGTCGGGACCCAGAGGCTCCGGCAGATCACCTCGGACCATGCGGCGCTCCTTCCGCTCCGGGCGCGGCGGCCCGCTCGCAGCGTAGAGGCCGCGAGCGACGAAATCAGCCCCCCGCGGACGCACCGCTCGCGGCAGCCGTCCGCGCGTCGAGCGCCTTCTTCAACGCGGGCCCGGCGACCCCCGCGCGGGCCGTCAACTCCTTGAGCCGACGACGGTTGCGGTGCCGCACCCCCCAGCTCAGCTCGGGACACAGCCGGGCCAGCGCCGCGAACGAGGCCAGCGCGGCGCGCGACGGCTCGACCCGGTCGACCGGATCGCTGCCCGTCAACGTCGCGACGGCTTCCGCCCGCAGAACGCCCGGAAGCTCCTTGTCACGCACCGTGATCTCCTTGCGGCGCAGCGTCCGGGACGCGACGGCGAGCAGCCCCGCCCTGACCAGGTCGCTCTCGACCGCCAGACACGTGTCCCGGCGCTCCTTCTGCACGAGCGTGTGCCAGCGGCGGGCCCGTGAGTGGCCCTCGATGCCGCGCATGACGCCGTCCAACACGGGATCACCGGTACGACGGCCGCCCCCGGCGGGCCGGGCCTTCCCCCCGTCGTCCTTCAGACACCCTCGCGCCTCGAGCTCGGCCAACGCCGCCGCCCTGATCGCATACCCCAACTCGTCCCCCCACTTCAGCCGCTCCTTCTCGACGTCACACGCCAGCAGGAAGAGCCGCCTCGGCAAGCTGTCCGGTATCTGTTCCATGCCTCCATCACAGCACGCCCCGGAACCTCCGGAAAGAAGCTGATCAACACCCCCCTGTGGAGGGGGTGCGGGGTGGCGAAGCCCCCGCTCACGCGCGGCGAAGCCGCGCAGAAACGACGAAGGCGAGGTGCGCCCACGCCATCCGTGGGCACACCTCGCCTCTCGCCTTCGTGGAGATGGCGGGAATCGAACCCGCGTCCAACGAAGTGGAAACAGGGCTTCTCCGAGCGCAGTCCGCTGCGATTTTCTCGGCCCCGGAGATCACGCGGACAAGTCTCCGACGGGCCCAGTCACTGTGTGATGTCCCGGTAGGCCCCGTGACCGGACCTACGCGGTGAGTTCCCTTAGCTGATGCCAGGAACCGGGGCGGGAACTACCCCGGGCTGACACTTCGCAGGTCGCTGCTCAGGCAGCGAGGGCGAAGGAATCGCGCTTGGTGTTGGCGATTATTTTTTTGCGGCACGTGGTTAACGAGATCATTGCCGCGTTCCTCGGCTCGCTTCCCCTGCTTCGACGTTCGCTGTCGAAACCGATCATCCCCATGTTGAGTTGAGAAACTCTGCCCCGCTGTGAGGGCTGACGCCCATGGTACGTGACCTGTGCGCACCTGTGCCAACCATTTCGCGCCCTCGTCTATTCCGCCCGGCGGCCGGGGGCGCGGCCAGGGGCCCGGCCAGGGACTCGGACCCGGCCAGCGGCCCGGCGGGCCGGCTACCTGGCCATGCTCCGCTGCCGCCGCCGGGCCGCGGACATCGCCCGGTCGGCCTCGCGCCGGTCCTGCTTCTCGCGGAGCGTCTGCCGCTTGTCGTACTCCTTCTTGCCTCGCGCGAGGGCGATCTCGACCTTGGCGCGGCCCCGGTAGAAGTAGAGCTGGAGGGGAACGAGGGTCAGGCCCGTCTCCTGGAGCTTGCCGGTGAGCTTGTCGATCTCCACGCGGTGCAGCAGCAGCTTCCGCTTGCGGCGGGCGGCGTGGTTGGTCCACGTGCCCTGCGCGTACTCGGGGATGTGGACGTTGTGCAGCCACACCTCGCCGCCGTCGATCTGGGCGAAGCCGTCGACGAGGGAGGCGCGGCCCATGCGCAGCGACTTGACCTCGGTGCCCGTCAGCGCGATGCCGCACTCGTAGGTGTCCAGCACCAGGTAGTCGTGGCGCGCCTTCTTGTTCTGCGCGACGAGCTTCCTGGCGTCCTTGTCGTCCTTGGCCTTCGCCTTGGTCCGTTGCGTCTTCATCTTCGCCATAGCCCGGCCATTCTCCCACTACGACCGGGCTTCGAGGCCACTCAATACTGTCCTCGCCCGCTGCACGGCCGCGTCCGTGTCGTGGACGGCGAGGTCGGGTGCCAGGCCCCGGCCCTCCACGTCACGACCTGACGGAGTCGTGTAGTGACCGACAGTCAGCTCGGCGACGGAGCCGTCGGCCTGGTGCTCGGGCATCTGCACGGAGCCCTTGCCGAAGGTGCGGGAGCCGACGACGACGGCCCGCCCCCGGTCCTGGAGCGCTCCGGTCAGCAGTTCGGCCGCGCTCATGGTGCCGCCGTCGACGAGGACGACGACGGGCCGCCGCTCGACGCCGACGCCGCCCGGGCCGCGGTCGTCGTCGCGCTCGGCGTACAGGGCCCGCTGCGTGCCGTGGTCGTCGTACGTGGCGATGAGACCGCCGTCGAGGAAGGCCGATGCCGCGGTGACCGCCTCGTCGACCAGACCGCCGGAGTTGCCCCGCAGGTCCAGGACGATGCCCCCGTCCGCGGGGACCCGCTCGCGGACGGCCTCGCGCACCCGCTCGCCCGCGCCGCGCGTGAAGGCGCCGACCTTGATGTGGGTGACGCCGTCACCCAGCCGCCGGACACGCACGGGCTCGGTCTTCAGCTGTGCGCGCCGGAGCGTGCGGGTCAGCTCGCGCCCGTCGCGTACCAGGCGCAGGGTGACGTGTGTGCCGGGTGCGGCGGCGCCGGTCGGCGAGTCCGGTTCCGAGCCGCGCAGCAGGGCGACGACGGCGGTCACGGGCTCGCCCGCCACCGGATGCCCGGCCACGGAGCGCAGCCGGTCGCCGGCGCGGACTCCGGCGTCGTCGGCGGGGCTGCCGGGCCGCACGCGGTCCACCTCGATCGCGGTACGGCGCCCGTGTCCCGACACGTCCCGCGGCCCGTCCCCGCTGTCGCTCCGCGGCCCAGGTCCGTCGGTACGGGGCCTTCCGCCGTCCCCTCGGGACCCCCCGCCACCCGTGCGGGCCTGGCGTACGGAGATGCCGACGCCGACGTAGCTGCCCTCCAGAGCGCGCCGCAGCTGCGCGTACTCGCGCGCCGTGTAGGCCGCGGACCAGCGGTCGCCGCTGCGGCTGACGACGACGTCGGCGTCGGCGCCGTGTGCCGCGCGCTCCCGCGCCTCGCGCGCGTCCCTGGGCGCCTCGCCCTTGCCGTCGCCGGCGCCGGGCGCCCCGCTCGCGGCGCCGTGTGCCGCCGCGTCGGGGGCGGCGGGGGAGCCGAGGGCGGTCAGCTCACCACCGAAGGAACCGGTGGCGGCGCCGGTCGCCAGCACGCCGACGAACACCAATGTCAGGGCCCCGCGCCGCGACCGGCGCGGGCGCGTATCGAGCAACCACGAGCCTGGCATGGTCCGGAGTGTAGGGCAGCGCGGGGCGCTCTACGGGCGGTTGCGACAAGGGCACCCCGCGTCGTGTGTCACACCTTCAGGTACTTGCGCAACGTGATGAACGCTGCTGCCGCCGGCACCAGAACCCCCACCGCGAGGATCAACGGCAGCACCTTGATCACGGCGTCCCAGCCGATGAAGTTGATCAGCAGGATCTTCTGCTGGAGCCAGTTGTTGATCAGGAAGTACTTGCCGAGCACGAGCAGCACGCACGCGAAACCGGCGCCGATCAGGCCCGCGATGGCCGCCTCCAGGATGAACGGCATCTGGATGTAGAAACTGGAGGCGCCGACCAGCCGCATGATGCCCGTCTCCCGGCGGCGGCTGAACGCCGAGACCCGCACGGTGTTGACGATCAGCAGCAGCGCCACCACCAGCATCAGCGCCATCACGCACAGCGCCGCGATGTTCATGCCGTTGAGGAGGTTGAAGATGTTCTCCAGCAGACTGCGCTGGTCCTGCACCTCCTGCACACCCTGTCTGCCGGAGAACGCCGTCTGGAGGACCTGGTACTTCGTCGGGTCCTTGAGCTTGACCCGGTAGGACTCCTGCATCTGGTCCGCGGTCAGCGAGTCGGCCAGCGGGGAGTCCTTGAAGTCCTCCTTGTAGTGCTTGTACGCCTCGTCGGCGGACTCGTAGTAGATCTTCTCGACGACGTCGAGCTTCTCCAGGTCGGTCTTGATCTCCTGCTTCTGCTGCGAGGTGACGGCGCCCTTGTCGCAGTTGGGGTCCGAGGAGGCGTCGTTCTTGTTGCACAGATAGATGGAGACCTGGACCTTGTCGTACCAGAACCCCTTCATCGTGCTGACCTGCTCGCGGGCGAGCAGCGAGCCGCCCGCCAGCGCGAGCGACAGGGCGACGGAGACGATCACCGCGAAGGTCATCGTGAGATTGCGACGGAGACCGACGCTGATCTCCGACAGAACGAACTGGGCGCGCATGGCGTGCTTTCCTCGGCTTTCCTCAGTGCTGGTATCCGTAGACGCCGCGCGACTGGTCGCGCACGAGGCGGCCGGTCTCCAGCTCGACGACGCGCTTGCGCATCTGGTCGACGATCTGCTGATCGTGGGTGGCCATCACCACGGTGGTCCCCGTGCGGTTGATGCGGTCGAGCAACTTCATGATGCCGACGGAGGTCTGCGGGTCCAGGTTGCCGGTCGGCTCGTCGGCGATCAGCAGCATGGGGCGGTTGGCGAACGCCCGGGCGATGGCCACGCGCTGCTGCTCACCGCCCGAGAGCTCACCCGGCATCCGTTCCTCCTTGCCGCCCAGGCCGACCAGGTCGAGGACTTCGGGCACCGTCTTGCGGATCTGGCCGCGGGACTTGCCGATGACCTCCAGCGCGAACGCCACGTTCTCCCCGACCGTCTTGTTGCCCAGCAGCCGGAAGTCCTGGAAGACCGTGCCGAGCTGCCGCCGCATGTGCGGCACCTTCCAGTTCGACAGCCGTGCCAGGTCCTTGCCCAGCACGTGCACCTGTCCCGTACTGGCGCGCTCCTCGCGCAGGATCAACCGCAGGAAGGTGGACTTGCCGGACCCGGAGGAGCCCACGAGGAAGACGAACTCACCGCGCTCGATCTCCAGCGAAACGTCGCGGAGCGCCGGGCGGTTCTGCTTGGGGTAGGACTTGGAGACGCTGTCGAATCGGATCACGGATACACCACGTCGGCCTGGGTAGGGGCAACGGAAGCCGCGGTGCGGCCCCTGGGGCACCTCCCGCGTTCAGCCGGGGGTGCGGTGTGGGCGACCATACGCGAAGCGTGGCGTGCCGTGCACGCGGCACCGGCGTACGCCACCCGCACCGGTGCCCCCTCATCGGTGCGTCCGCGCTCCACCTGCCTGTTTCTGCGGATGCTTCCGTCACCTGGCAGAGTGGAGTAGAGCACCTATGGGGAACGAATCACGCACGGGTGGCGTTGGCGCGACTGAGGAGGAGTCCGCATGACATGCGACCGACTGGTGTGTGCCAACTGCGCGGGGCCCGTGAGCGAGGGCCGGTGCGCCGTGTGCCGCGCCCACCGCGAGCGTCTGCACCGCGAGTCCCCGCTCGCCAACCTGTCCCCCACCGCGCTGATCGCCCTGCTGGCGACGCTGATAGCCGTGGCGCTGGTGGCACAGAAGGTCGCCACGGCCTGACACGGCGCGAGGCCCGGCGCGGAGCCTGAGCGCGGCGATGGTCTGAGCGAAGCCTGAGCGCGGCGACGGTCCGAGCGAAGCCTGACTGAGCACGGCGACGGTCCGAGCGGCGCGGCGGGTCCGTGCGGGGCTACGAGGACGACAGCGCGCCGGGCCCGGCGGCCCGAAGGCCCCCGAACCCGGCGCGATACGCGTCTGTGCTGTTACGCAGCAGTCGTGCTGTTACGCAGCGGTACGACGGTTGACCATGCGCGGCATCAGGCGGAAGCCGATGCCACCGGCGATCATCGTCGCGGCGCCCACGAGGAGGAACGTCGTCTCGGTCGAACCGGTCTCGGCCAGTTCGTCCTTCGGCGCCTCGGGCTTGCTGTCCTGCACCGGCTGGCTGCCGGCGCTGTCCGGGTTGGCCCCGCCGCCCTGGCAGTTGACGCTGTCGCCGTCGAGCTCGCAGGTGTCGTCGTCGCCACCGCCGGAACCGCCGATGGTCGCGGGCTCCTCGCCGCCACCACCGTTGCCGCCGTTGCCACCGTTCCCGCCGCCGTCGGCGTTGCCGCCGTTGCCGCCGTTCCCGTTGCCACCGTTGCCGTTGTCGCCGCCGCCGTTGTCATCGCCGCCGCCGGGACCGCCGTTGCCGCCCGGGCCACCGTTGCCGCCCGGACCGCCGTTGTCGCCGCCGCCGTCGTCGTCACCGCCGCCGGGACCGCCGTTGCCGCCCGGGCCGCCGTTGTCGCCGCCGCCGTTGTCGTCACCGCCGATGACGGTGCCGCCGATGCCGTTGTCACCGCCGCCGTCGTCACCGCCGCCGATGCCGCCGTCGTCGCCGCCGGAGTCACCACCGGAGTCGCCGCCGCCGATGAGGCCGCCGATGATCCCGCCGATGATGCCGCCGTTGTCACCGCCGCCGCTGGAGCCGCCGGGACCCTCGTCTGTCCCCGCCGCCTGCGCGGCACCCGCCGCGGTCAGCGAGGCGCCGGCCGCGAACACGGTCGCCGCGGCTATGCGCGCGACCCGCAGCCGCGTCTTCGATTTGCTCATGTTCCAACTACCCCCAGTAGCTGTACTCGTCCATGGGGCAGCTGCGCGCGGAGCGCGTCCGCACCGGGCGTGCCGTCGAGGCGAATTGGATTGTCCCCACCCCGGGCTGCCGCCGTTTGCTCACCGGGGCGCTTTCTTCACCCCGTACATGCGCCCCTGACACAGGCATGCCGAGCGAACAGCTTTCCCCAGCTCTCACACGCCCGTCAAGCGAAGACCGGGTGAACCGGCTGACGGAAGGTCAGTCCTGGGTCTGTTCCTGCTGCTTGCGCCAGCGGATTCCGGCCTCCAGGAAGCCGTCGAGATCGCCGTCGAGGACGGACTGGGGGTTGCCGACCTCGTGCTCGGTGCGCAGGTCCTTGACCATCTGGTAGGGGTGCAGCACGTACGAACGCATCTGGCTGCCCCAGGAGTTGCCGCCGTCGCCCTTGAGGGCGTCCATCTTGGCCTGCTCCTCCTGGCGCCGGTGGGCCAGCAGTCGGGCCTGCATGACGCGCATGGCGGCGGCGCGGTTCTGGATCTGCGACTTCTCGTTCTGGCAGGAGACGACGATGCCGGTGGGCAGGTGCGTCATCCGGACCGCCGAGTCGGTGGTGTTGACCGACTGACCGCCGGGGCCAGAGGAGCGGAAGACGTCGATCCGCAGCTCGTTCTCGGGGATGTCGATGTGGTCGACCTGCTCGACCACGGGCAGCACCTCGACCCCGGCGAACGAGGTCTGGCGGCGGCCCTGGTTGTCGAACGGGGAGATCCGCACCATGCGGTGCGTGCCCTGCTCGACGGAGAGCGTGCCGTAGGCGTACGGGGCCTTCACGGTGAAGGTCGCGGACTTGATCCCCGCCTCCTCCGCGTAGGAGGTGTCGAAGACCTCGGTGGGGTAGCCGCGCCGCTCGGCCCAGCGCAGATACATCCGCATCAGCTGCTCGGCGAAGTCGGCGGCGTCCACGCCGCCCGCCTCGGCCCGGACGCTGACGACCGCCTCACGCGGGTCGTACTCGCCCGACAGCAGGGTGCGGACCTCCAGCTCGTCCACCGTCTTGCGGACGGACTCCAGCTCGCCCTCGGCCTCGGCGCGCGCGTCGGCGTCGCCCTCGTCCTCGGCCAGCTCGAAGAGCACCCCGACGTCGTCGATGCGCCCGCGCAGCTCCTCGACCTTGCGCAGCTGCCCCTGGAGATAGGAGAGCCGGCTGGTCACCTGTTGTGCGCGCTCGACGTCGTCCCACAGGTCGGGGGCCGCCGCCTGCTCCTCGAGCGCGGCGATGTCTGACCGCATCTTGCCCAGGTCAAGGACGGCCTCGATCGACTCCATGGTGGAGGAGAGGGACTTCAGCTCTTCGGATACATCGACGACTGCCACGCTCCCCACCCTAACCGCAAGCCGCCACCCCAGGCCTTAGCCCACTTGGGCGTCACGCTCCGCGTTCCGGCGTGCGGTGAGCGTGGTCACGAGGACGTCGCGACGCGCCGGACGGGTGCCGTCGGCGGGGCGCACCGGGTCCACCTCGTGCAGGGTGGCCCGGTCGTCACCGAGCAGAAGGGTGCCCCGCTCGTGCAGCGTGGTGGCCAGCACCTGGGTGCCGTCCGGTTCGGTGACGGTGCTCTGGCCGCCGACCGCGTTCTCCCGGCCGATCATCAGCGAGGTCACCAGCGTGACGCCGTCCCGGTGGCGGCCCTCGGGGGTGGGCTGCCCGTCGGCGTCGGCGGAGGCGACGACCCGGAACGGGTGAACCTTCACGCTCCACTCGTCGGCGTCGTGCAGGCAGGTCGCGACCTGGCCGAGCATCCGGGTCAGCCCCTTGAACAGGGGGTCGGCCACGAAGGCGTCGGTCAGCGGTTCGAAGTGGCGGTCCTCGCCGACGTGCAGCCGGTTGGTCTCCTCGGGCTGCGCGAAGGCCAGGTGCGGCATCGGGCGCAGCGTTCCCGTGCGGTCCAGCAGGAAGTGCCCGTAGCGGCGCAGCCGGTGCGTGCCGTGCCGGGCGGCGTACCCGTCCGCCGCCAGGTCCTCCCAGTGGGAGGCGAAGTGGCGCCAGTCCTCCTCGTCCGCGCCCACGCACCGCGAGAGGGTGGCGGGCCGCATCACGTGGGCCCGCCGGGACAGCAGCGCCTGCCTGGCCTCGGCGACCTCACCCGCGCTCTTCTCCGTCTGAGCACCCGCTATGTCCACCATGCGGCAATCCTCCTACGCGCCTGCCGGGTCCGCATCCGGGCTCTCGGCCCCCGACCCCGCCGGAGCCGGGCCCGGCTCGGGCTGCAACGGCGTCCGCAGCGCCGAGGCCCCCGAACGCCACGCCTCCAGCAGCGCGGCCCCCAGCCGGTCCTCCAGCAGGACGGTGGCGTCGGCGCCGAAGGCGATCTCCGGCTCCTGCGCCGGTTCGCTCGCCAGCAGGCCGCCGATCACCTCGCGGCGCACCACCTGCTCGTGCACGGCGTCGGCCTCCACGTGCTCGTCGTAGAACCGCTCCGCCGCCGCGCCCGCCTCCAGCCTGCGCATCGCCGCGGCCAGCCGGCGGGAGCCCGGTGAGGAGGTGACCTCCACACAGGCGAAATGGCCCACCAGCGCACCGCGCAGCGCCCTGTGCAGCCCGAACAGCGACATCAGGTTGACCAGGGCGAGGGCCGGGCCCGGCGCGGCGTCCAGATAGCGGCCGTAGGCGTCGTCCAGGTCCAGGTCGCGCATCAGGTCGGCGAACAGCCGGGCGTGCACGTCCTCGGCGCGGCCCGCGCCGAACTCGTCGTACTCGATGGCCACCATCGCGGCCTTCTCCGCTCCGGTCAGCCGCGGGATCACCCAGGCGTGCGGGTCGGCCTCCTTCAGGTGGTACAGCGAGCGCAGCGCCGCGTACTCGCGCAGCTGCCACCGCTCGCCGTGGTGCTGGAGGTGGTGGGCGACCCCGCCCTCATGACCGGCCGGTTCGACGGGCTCGACCAGGAGTTCGCCGAAGGCCTCGTCCACGGTGCGCCCCGCGGGCACGTCCCTGCGGAGGGCGGCCAGGAAGTGGTCCTCCAGCGCGCGGCGCACCCGCAACAGGTCGGGGTCCCACTCGCGGTCCTCCGCCACCTGGGCGAAGCCGCGGTAGTGCAGTTCGTAGAGCACGTAGAGGGCCAGGTGCAGATCCTCGCCGTACGGGTCGGCGGTCGCCACCCGGGCAGGGAGGTCGTCCAGATGCCCGCTGCCGCCGGTCAGCGCCGCCAGGACGCCGGTGGACAGGGGTCCGCGCGGCTCGGGGAGCGCGGGGCCGCGCACGGGCGCGGAGGCGTGCGTGGCCGATGTGGAGGCCGTGGCCGCTGTGGCCGACGTCGAGGCCGCCGTGGAGGCCGTCGGGGCCGTCATGGAGGCCGTCGAGGCCGTGGAGGCCACCGGGGTCGGCGTCGAGGCCGTGGAGGCCGCCGAAGTCGGCGTCGAGGCCGTGGAGGCCGCCGAAGTCGGCGTCGAGGCCATGGAGGCCGCCGAAGTCGGCGTCGAGGCCATGGAGGCCGCCGAAGTCGGCGTCGAGGCCATGGAGGCCGCCGAAGTCGGCGTCGAGGCCATGGAGGCCGCCGAAGTCGGCGTCGAGGCCATGGAGGCCGTGGAGGCCGTGGCCGGTGTGGCGTCGGTGGGCCGGGCGGCCTGCCTGGTGGTCGCCGTCATGGGCGCTCCCGTCGTCTCGGCTCTCGGGCGTGCACGGGCTGTCCGTGCCTGCCGCCGCCCGGCCCTCGGGCTCGGAGTGCGTGCCCGGCCGCCGGGTGGGCGGTCAGTCGCCCGAGTACCCGGCCGCGGGTGCGGGCAACGACCCCGTTTCGTCCTCCGCCGTGGCCAGCCAGCCGCCCACGGCGAGCGCAGCGGCCACCAGCGCGGCCACAACGCCTATCTTGAGCCGCCGCCGGCGTTCGGCAACCCGGTGGTGCCGCGCGGAACCGGCCCGCGCCTCCCCCACCGGACGGGGCGCGCGAGCGGTGCCGTGCGCCCCGCCGGCCAGTTCGTCCGCCGCCGGCACCCGCATGCTCGTGTGCGTGTCGCGGTTCGCGTCGGGACCCACCCGCGAGTGGACGAGCGGCACCGCGCCGCCGCTCGCCGCGACCGGAGCCGCACCGGTGGCGGGCCCGTGGGCCGCCCCCTCCCCCTCGTCCTGGTGCTCCTCGTCCTGCTCGTAGCCGTCCTCGACGTGCTCGTCGATGTCGAGCGGCGGCAGCCCCTCCAGCGAGGGCAGCAGCTCACGCAGCCGGGCCGCCAGCTCCACGGCCCGCAGCCGGGAGGCGGGAGCCTTGGCCAGACACTGGTGGACGAGCTGCCACAGCTCGTCCGGAATGCCCGGCAGCGGCGCGACGGACTCCGTCACGTGGCGCCGCAGCACCGCGCCCGGGTGCCCGCCGCCGAACGGGGTGAAGCCCGCCAGCAGCTCGTAGAGCACGGTGGCCAGCGCGTAGATGTCGACGGCGGCGCGCGGCGGCAGCCCCTCCACGATCTCGGGCGCCAGGTAGTCGGGCGTACCGATGATGGAGGTGGCGCGGGTGCGGCTGGGCGAGTCGATGAGCTTGGCCACGCCGAAGTCGGTCAGCAGCGCGGGCGGCGCCCCGCCGGGGCCCTCCAGCGAGAGGGCGTCCAGCAGGACGTTCTCCGGCTTCACGTCCCGGTGCACCAGGCCCGCGGCGTGCGCAGCCGCCAGCCCGTCGGCCACGTCGGCCGCGATGGCGACGGCCGCCTCGGGGGCGAGCCGGCGCTCCCGCTCCAGGCGGGTCCGCAGGTCGGTGCCGCGCACCAGGTCCATGACCAGGGCCAGCTCGTTCCCGTCCACCACCAGGTCGCGGACGCCGACGACACGGGGGTGGTCGAGGTGGAGCAGGGCGCTGCGCTCCTGCACGAACCGCTCGACCAGATCCTGGTCGGCGGCCAGATCCTCGCGCAGCAGCTTGATGGCGACAGGACCCTCGGGTCCGTCGCCGAGCCACACCGTTCCCGCGCTGCCGCGCCCGAGGATCTGGTGTGCCGTGTAGCGACTGCCGATCTTCCTTGCCATGGCGACAAAGCTACGCGGCACGGCGGGCCTTGGGAGCCCCGGATACCGGTAACCGTCACTTCTGCGGGGGAAATCCCCCTTTGGAAGTCGACAAATCCCCAAGGTCGGCGCACAGCGGCCGGGACCGGCCCGTCAGCCGTCGGAACCCGACGAACACCGTCGGACGCCGACGACACCGACGGACACCGACGGACACCGACGGACGCCGTCGGAACCCGACGACCGGTCAGCCGTTGAACTTCGAGAAGAAATCCCCTATCTGCCCGAAGACGTCCTTGGTCGACTCCCAGAAGCTCCTGCCCTGTGCCCACCACTCCGGAACCGGCGTGAAGTTCCAGACCAGAACGCCCGCCACCACGAGTATGACGATCATGAACAGGCAGCCCTTGAGGCAGCCCAGCCCCGGAATCCGCATCGGATTCGCACTGCGCTGCCGCGGCTCACGCTGCGGCCTGGGCTCACGCGGCGGACGCGGCTCCCGCTGCGGCCTCGGCTCACGACGCCGCGGCGGCTGCGGCTCGTAACGCTGCGGAGGCTGCTGCGGCTGCTGCCGCGCCCCGGGATGCTGCTGCCCGCCGTACTGCTGTCCGCCGTACTGCTGCGGCTGCTGCTGCCCGTACGCCTGCTGCCCGTACGGGGCCGGGGGCTGCTGCGGCGGCTGCTGCGGGGCCTGGCGCTGCGGACGGCGGCGCAGCGGGTCCATGCTCGGGTCCAGCGGCTGGAACTGCGTCTGCTCGTTGCGGTCCCGCGCCGCCCGCATCTGGTTCTCCCACGGGTGCGGGCCGTCCTGCTGCGGAGGCTGCCCCTGCGGAGGGTTGCCGGGAACGGGCGGCATCACCTGCGTCGGATCGGCGTTGGGGCCCTGGCCGTGGCCCTGCTGCCCCGGACCCTGCTGCGGGCCGCCCGGGCCGCCCGGGCCACCCGTCTGCGGCATCACGTTCGTCTCCGCCGACGGGTCGTACTGCCCGCCGGGCCCCGCGCCCGCGCCGGACCCGGCGCCGTGCGGGAGCACCTGCGTCGGGTCGGAGTCGCCCGCGCCCGCCCCGGGCGCGCCCCCGGCGAGGGTGCCGGACTCCGGCACCGGCGCGGGCGTCGGGTCGGGCATCAGCAGCGCCCCCACACCGAGCGCGGCACCGGCCGCCTGCGGAGTGGCCTGCGCACCGATGCCGTCCGCGACCGTCCGCAGCCCCCGGGCGAGGTTGACGGCGCTGGGCCGCTCGTCCGGGTTCTTGCGCAGACAGCGCTCGATGACCGTCCACAGCGGGTTCGGGATGTTCGCGGGACGCTCGGGGTCCTGCGCCAGATGCTGGTGCAGCACCGCGAGCGCGTTGTCGCCGCTGAACGGCGGACGCCCGGTGACCAGCTCGTACAGCACGATCCCCGCGCCGTAGATGTCCACCGCCGACGTCTGCGGCCTGCCCTCGGCCGACTCGGGAGCCACATAGGCCGGGGTGCCGACGAACTCCTGGGTACGGGTCAGCCCCGGCGAGTCCGCCAGGCGCGCGATACCGAAGTCGGTCAGCATCGGGCGCATGCCGTTCTCGTCCTCGGTGAGCAGCACGTTCGCGGGCTTGAGATCCCGGTGCACCACACCGTCCGCATGGCTCGCCGCCAGCGCGTCCGCCACCTGCGCGGTGACCAGACACGCCGCGATGGGCGAGAACGGGCCGTTCTCCCGCAGATAGCGATGCAGGTCCGGGCCCTCAATGAGATCCATCACGAGCGCGAGGAGATCGCCCTCGACCACGAGATCGCGGGTTCTGACGATGTTGTGGTGCGTCAGCCGCAAAAGGACGGAGCGCTCCCGCAGGAACCGCATCACCACATCCGGGTCGCCCGCCAGCTCCTCCTTGAGGACCTTGATCGCGACGGTCTCGCCTGGCTGCCCGGCCACCGCCGCCTCGGAGCCCGCCGTCTCCCGCTGGCGGGCCCGCCAGACGGTGCCCGTGGCGCCGCGCCCCAGCGGCTCTTCGAGCAGGTACTTGCTGCCTACCGGCCGCACGTCATGCGCTCCCTGGTCTCGTACTGCTATCCCGCCCACAATAGTGCCGCCCCGGAAGGCGGGGCCCGACCACGCACGCGCTCCGGGCACGCGGGAGCCGGGGGGCTCCCCGGGAAGACGCACACCCGGTACCGATGGTTGCGGTGCGCGCTCCCGATGCGTAAGCAGCCACCCAAAAGCGCTCCGCAAGGGGCACGAAACGGCCGCTCCGTGGTGGCCGACGAGATCTGTTCGGGCTCTCCTTCCCGTCTTCAGTCCCTCCATGGCCGCGCGGGAAAATTTCCTCAGGTCGTGACGGGTCGTGGTAGACCATCACACGCCGTGATTGACAGTCCGGAGGCCCGCGCGGACCGCTCCGAAAGGCGGGGCGCCGGGGGCGGCGGCGGCAGGGGTGCGGCACGACGGCCCCCTAGCCACAGCTGTCCGGCTCCGCGAATGCCACGATCACAGTCCCGAGTCGGATCGACGCGCCCACGGGCTGTCTGCGGGATGCCGTCGCTCAGGACGCTGGAGTCCCGGTCAGGCTTCACGGCCGGGCGGGGGCGCTTTCGTCGTTTCCGCGGGCAGTGGCTAGTCTCGGGTGGCGCCCTCGGGCCACACCACGTCGACCGGCACGCCGGTACGGCACGCGTAGTCGACAACGTCGGCTGTCCCGCCGTGGCCGCGGGCCGGTTGCTCGTCCCACACCGCGACGAGCCGGTCGACCAGACCGACGAGGATCTCGCTACCGGCCATGTGGGCCTGCGACGTCGATTCGCGCATGCCGGTGTGATGCACCTCGGCAGCTCGCGCGAGCAGCTTGTCGTAGGTGGCGTGGTGCGACGCGGGCAGCCCCTCGCAGTACTGCTCGGCGGGAATGACCACCTCGATTCGGCCGCCGCCGCCGAGCACTGCCTCGGCGAACCACGTGTCGGGGCCGTCCGCGAGGCAGCTCACTCCGATCAGCTCGGCGGGGTCGTACTTCCGCAGCTCCACGTCGAGAGCTTCGCGCACCATCCGCTCAACCTGGGCGGACAGTCCACGGTGCCCGGTGATCCCCAAACGCACAGTTCTTGCCTCTCCCGTCAGAGGAACACGCCATGCAGGCGGTCGTCGAAGTCGCGCACGACTTTAGGGGGCGTGGGACCAAGGTACGAGCGACGCACGGCTCGCGCCCGTTCCACGATGCGCCCCGACTTGTAGCGCAACCCCACTTCGAGTGCCCGCGCAGCCATGGTGAACGCACCGTCAAGGCGCCCGGCTGCGAGATGTCCCGAGGCCATGTCGAGTTGAAGCAACGCCCGTTGCTTGTCGTGCCCCGAGGTCATGGCCGCGGTGGTCGAGTCCTGCTCGCCGGCGATCCACCGAGGCAGCCCAAGCCGTGCGCCGCACGACACCCGGGTCGCGGCGACCTTGGCCTCGGTGAAGGGGAACACCCACGGCCACGGCGGCGCGTCCTCGTGTTCGATCTGCTTCGTTCGACGGGCTGCTGCTCGCAGTGCCTCCTCGGCACAACTCCCGGCACCGGCCGCAGCGTGGGCGAGAGCCTCGACGCCGGACAGCCACGCGTCGGCGATGGCGGGCATGTTCGGCCCAAGCTGCTTGCGCGCGGACCGGACAAGGCTGAGCCCCTGCGCGGCGTTCCCCGACTGCGCCTCGAACTGCGCGAGACTCCCCAACTGGTACGCGGCAAGTAGCGGGTTGGCCGCACGCCGGGCAGCCCTGATCGAGGCGCCGTACCAGGTGCGGGCCGACCCGTTGTCGCCCATATCCCAGTGCAACCACCCGGCGAGACTGGCGACTTCGCTACCGACGGCCGCGAGTCTCGCCCGCTCGTCTCCGCCCTCGGCGTCCTGCGCGATCGACCGCGTCAGTTTCAGGTGCGAGAGCACCGTGTCGACGAGTTGCCGCGACGGCGTCGTGCCGTCGAGACGCCGGAATGCAGTGGTGGCCACGCGCAGGGCGGCCACTTGTCCGGTCTCGGCTGCGTGCGCTTGCTGCGTGGGCGCCATGGAGAGCGCCGGCGCTGCGGCGACCGCCGCGGCCCCACCGAGGAAGTTGCGCCGTTCCACATCGGTTCCGTTTCCATCCCCCCGCGCGACGATCGCCGCTGTGTGGTCGGCCAAGCCGACGAGGTGCGGGGGAATCTGCAGATGGCTCGCCACCCGTGACAGCTGAGCGGTTTCGTACGACCTCGCGCCCCTCCCCTCAAGGCGCGAGATCGCAGATTGGCTCATCCCGCAGGCTTCCCCGAGCTGCCCTTGCGAAAGGCCGGCCGCGGCCCGGGCGAGTTTCACCACCCGGCCGTAGTCGCCTGCTCGTGCGGCGTCGCGGATCGCTTGCGCGGACCACTTCACGAGATTGGTTCTCCCCCTCTTGCTACGCGGCATGGCCCCGGAGTGCGGCCCCCTATGCGCTGCGCGAATCGTCGTATGCGGTCGGCGGGTGCTTCGTGGCCCGTACAGCATGCCCCGGGGTTGAGTGAACGCACTACCCGTCACCGGGGGGTCACGCATGGTCAACAAAGGACAGGGCAGCCGGCGGGGGTGGTGCTCCCTCGCACGATCCGACCGAACCAATGAGAGGAACGACAAGCGATGTTCAGTCACGCCGAACGCATCCCCACAGGGACCCCGATCCCGCAGGGGCACCTCACCCCGAAGCCGTGGGGACTGCGCCGCCTCACCGAGTACCCGCCCGCCGACGCACCACAGCACACCCGCGTCGAACTCGACCCCGAGACGCAGACCGGCCGCTACTTCAACGCCGCCGGTGTC
This sequence comes from Streptomyces sp. PU-14G, assembly GCF_041028275.1. Classification (NCBI taxonomy): domain Bacteria; kingdom Bacillati; phylum Actinomycetota; class Actinomycetes; order Kitasatosporales; family Streptomycetaceae; genus Streptomyces; species Streptomyces sp. PU-14G. The sequence continues at coordinate 14,275 of NZ_JASKYT010000036.1, read as the reverse complement.
CCGGTCATGGCGCCGGGGCACGGCACCAGCAGCGGCACCAACCCGCCGACCGGCACCTCGCCCGACGGACACGGCGGTGGCGACACGGACACGGGTAACGACACCGACCAGTGACACAAGACGACGTCCGACCGGTCGTGGTCGTCACGAACGATGACGACCCGACCGCGGACATGGTGGTTGGTGAGCTGCACGGCCGGAGCGTCCCGGTCGTGCGGCTCGACTCCGGTCACTTCCCCGCCACTCTGTCGTGCTCCGCCCACATCGGCGGCAGCACGGCACGGTGGCGGGGAAGTTTCGCGACCCCGTCCCGCGTCGCCGAGCTCGACGGCGTACGGGCGCTGTACTACCGGCGCCCGTCCGGGTTCGCCTTCCCGCACCTCGACGAGCAAGACGCGCGATTCGCCGCGGCGCAGGCCCGGTACGGCCTCGGCGGGGTGCTCGTCTCGCTGCCCGACTGCGCGTACGTCAACCACCCGAACCGCATCGGCGACGCCGAGTACAAGCCGGCCGGGCTCGCCGCCGCGGCCGAGTGCGGGTTCGCCCTGCCGCCGACACTGATCACGAACCGGCCCGACGACGCCCGCGCGTTCGTCAGGAAACACGGGCACGTGATCTACAAGCCGCTCGCGGTACCGCTGTACCTCGTCGACGGCCGGGCGCAGACCGTCCTCGTCGACGAGGTCACCGAGGACGAGATCGACGACCGTATCGCCGGGACCATGCACCTGTTGCAGGCCCGCGTCGACAAGGTCGCCGACGTCCGCGTGACCGTGATCGGCGAACGTGTGTTCGCGGTGCGGATCGACTCGGGCCTGCTCGACTGGCGCACCGACTACCGCACGCACACCTATACCCCGGTCGAGGCACCACCCGACGTCGAGCGCGCCCTGTTCGCGTACCTGCGGCACTTCGGGCTCGTCTTCGGCGCGTTCGACTTCACCCTGTCCGCCGACGGCGCGTGGACGTTCATCGAGTGCAACCCGTCGGGGCAGTGGGCATGGATGGAACCCCCGACCGGGCTGCCCATGACCGCCGCGCTCGCTGATCTCTTGGAACGAGGCACCAACCCATGACCGAACTCGACCTCGACAAGACGGCCGCCGGGCTGCGGCTCGAGCTCGTCGAACTCCTCACCGCCGAGGGGCAGGTGACCGACCCCGCATGGCGTGCCGCGGTAGGGGGCGTGCCCCGGCACGAGTTCACGCCGCGGTTCTACGTCACGAGCGGCGCCCCCGGCATGACGACGTACGTACCGGTCACGCCCGAACTCGTCGGCACCGAGGCGTGGCTGCGGAAGGTCTACAGCGACGAGACGCTGATCACACAGTTCGACGGGCGGGATACCGACTGGTCGGACCCGCAGCCGATCCGCGGCGCCTCGCCGACCTCGTCCTCGACGCTGCCCTCGCTCGTGGTGCAGATGCTCGAAGCGCTGGACACCGGCGACGAGGCGACTGTGACCGAGTACGGCACGGGCACCGGCTACTCGTCCGCGCTCATGTGCCACCGGTTCGGCGCCGAGAAAGTCACCTCGGTCGAGACCGACCCGGGTGTCGCCGCCCGCGCCCGCGCCGCTCTCGAACGCTGCGGCTACGCCCCGCGGCTGATCGTCGGCAACGGCCTCGTCGGAGCCGGCCGCAGCGACCAGGCTGCGCGCACGATCGCCACCATGGGCGTGCGCGGCGTCCCGTGGGCGTGGCTCCGTGAGACGCAGCCCGGCGGGCTCATCGTGGCGACGCTGCGCGGCTGGCTGCGGTCGCTCGGTCTCGTGCGCCTGGTCGTCGAAGACGGCCGGCGAGCGACGGGCCGGTTCCTCGCGGGCTCGGCGTTCATGATGGCTCGGCAGCAGGAGGCCCCGACGAACCTCGGCATGCTGCCGGGCGACGACGACGGCAAGGTGCGAGAGACACCTCACGGGCCCGAGGTGCTGCGCATGCCCGACAGTGGGTTCGTGGCGCAGCTCGCGGTGCCGAACGCCCGCACCTTCGACATGCCTGCCGACGACGGCGCCATGCGTACGTACGTCCTCGACACGGCGAACGAGTCCTTCGCGGTGCTGTCGCGGGACGGTGACGGCTGGACAGTCCGGGAGGGCGGCCCGGTGTCGCTGTGGGGCGAGGTCGAGCAGTCCCTCGCACTGTGGCACGCTGCGGACTCGCCGGCCGCGACCGAGTTCGAGGTCAGCGTCGAGCCGGACAGTCAACGAGTTCGGCTTGCGAACGGCGAGGACGGGCCCAGTTGGCGCCTGCCGGCCGTCCCGAGCTCATGACCACCGCATCGCCCCTCGCCGACACGCACGTGCTCCTGCGCAACGGCGACCAGATCCAGTGATCTGCGTCACATCTGAGCGAGTGCGAGCTGCCGGACTTCCGTCCGGGAGCCGGGGTCATGGCTGAAGGCTTCACACGCGAGGCGGGTCATCCCGTCCAGACGGCGGATCGCCCCGCCGCCTGGACGGGATGACCCGCCCGCCTCCGGGGACGCCCGGGGGGGCGGTTTCGGTCGCTGTGGAGACTCCACAGGAAGCCGCAGCTCACAGGGCGTGCGCGGGCCGCCGAACACGGCGACCAATGGGCAGATAACTCCCGTATCCACGCTCAAGGGTGGTCAGGTGAGCAGGTCAAACGGGTCTCGGTGCAGCGCTCGGAGCAAGATCATGGCTGCCTACCGGCCGCACGTCATGCGCTCCCTGGTCTCGTACTGCTATCCCGCCCACAATAGTGCCGCCCCGCAAGACGGTGCCGGGCCCGCGGACGCTCCCCCGCGCGGACCCGCGCCCCGCGGCACCGGGGCGCCCGGCGGCTCCCTGCTGAGACGCACTGAGCGGGGTGATGGTTGCGGTGCCACCCACACCCGGACAAGATCGTTCCGCCCGGTCTGATCATGAGGTGGCCAGGACGGGCCCCGTTGTCGGTGGCGGGTGCGAGTATGCATGCGAGGACCGGCCGGGACGCAGCGTAGGCGGACGATGCGGAACGGCGCTGCGGGCGAGGAACGGACGGCGCGAAAAGGCGCGCGGACGGGCGGCGGACGGCGCGGAAGGACGGCGGCGGACGGCGCGGAAGGGCGGAGAGCGGAACGGCGCGGCAGGGCGGCGCGGCAGGGCGGCGCGGCAGGACGGAGAACGGCGCGGCGGACGGCGGCAGGACGCGGGACGGATGGTGCCGCGGACCGCGGGCAGAGCGCGGGACGGGCTACGGACAGAATGACGCGGGCCAACCGCGGGCAGGACGACGCGGACAGACCGCGGACGGGATGCGGACGGGACCTGGAGGGGCAGATGCAGATCCGGCTGACTGTCGCCCTGGCGCCACGCGGCGCACGCAGCGCGGGAGGCTCGGGAGGCACGGCGGAGGCCGGTGGTTCCGGCACGCCACAGACCCACCCCGTCGGGTCTGCGAACGTGCTGGTCACCGCCCCGGCCGGCACGGTGCTCTCCGCGGTGACGGGGGCCCTGGCGACCTCGGCCGCGGCGGCGCTGGCCGGATCGGCGTCTCCGGGCGCCACGAGCGCCTCTGGCGCCGCCGGCACCTCGGGCGCCACAGGGCGCGAAGCGGCGACCGGAGGCGGTGGGACCGGTGGCGAGGACGGGCCGCAGGAGCCCGTCGTCGTCTACGCCGGGACGCGGCGGCTCGACCCGCACCGCCAGATCATCGGCGAGCCGCCGCTGTTGGACGGCGCGCTCGTCTCGCTCCACGCACCGGTCGCACCCGCCACCCTGCCCGCGCACGGCGCCGCCCTCACGGCGCTGCGGGCGTACGGGTCGGCCAAGGCCAGGCTGCACGTCGTGGCGGGCCCCGACGCGGGCGGCATCCATCTCCTCCAGGGCGGCAGGGTCCTGCTGGGGCGCTCGGCCGAGGCGGACGTCCCTCTGGACGACCCGGACGTCTCGCGGCTGCACTGCGCGGTGACGGTCACCGACGGCGGCGCGGTCACCGTCACCGACCTCGGGTCCACCAACGGCACCACACTCGACGGCGCGCCGGTCGGCACCCAGCCCGCCCTCTTCCCTCCCGGCGCGACGCTCCGCCTCGGCGAGACGTCCCTGCGGCTGGAGGCCGCCGGCTCCGGCGTCCCCGCCGAGCAGAGCAGCGCGGCGTCCATGCCGCCGCTGGCCCTGCCCACCGTTCCCGACGGTGAAGGCCGGCTCCGCCTGGCGCGCCAGGACGCCTCCGCCTCCCCTGAAGGCCGCGGCACGCGAGCAGACCCCCGCACGGCGCCCGGCGAGGCACCGGGCGCACCGTCGGCCACCGGGCCGTACGGGGACGCCACCGGGCCGTACGGGGACGCCGCAGGCCCGTACGCGGACGCCGCAGGGCCGTACGGAAGCGCCGCAGGGCCGTACGAGAGCGCCGCGGGCCCGTACGGGGACGCGAGGGGGCAGCGTGGCGGCGGTTTCGGGCACGAGGCGACCGAGCGGGGCCCCGAAGGGCACGCGTACGCGCCCGGCGGCCCCTTCCCCGACGCCGGCGCCGAGGGGACCCACGGTTCCGGTGTCGCCGCTGGGCCACCATCCGGAGCGCGGGACGCCGGCGCTCGGAGGGGCAAGGGGCTGGGCGCCTGGGCGCGCCGGTTCGCGGGCGGGCGCACGGAGTCGGCCCAGGGCCTCGGCCCGAGCGACAGCGGGACCGCCCCCGGCCCCTCCCTCGTCAGCGAGCCGCCGCCCGCGTCCGGGCCGCAGGAGGTCCGGGAGCCTCGCGGGCAGGAAGGGCTGCCCAGCGGGCCCACGCGGTACGGCTCCGGCACCGCCGACGCTCTCGCCGCGCACCCACAGGAGCCGGGCCCCTGGGGCGCGGCGGGGCCCAGGCTCACGCCGCACGAATGGGAGGCGCGCTGGCCGGACCCGGCAGCGGTGCTGCTGAACGCGCTCGGTCCTGGGCCCCGGCTGTGGGAGCGCGCCCCCGGCCACCCCGACGCCCTCACAGTGCGCCTCGGCGTCACCCACCGCAGCGGTGGACACGGAGACCCGGTCACCGTGGACCTGCGGCAGGCCCACTCCCTCGGGCTGGCGGGGCCGCGGACGCGGCTCGCCGGGCTGGCCCGGGCGGTGCTCGCCCAACTGGCGGCCCTGCACGGACCGAGCGCCCTGGAGATCGTCCTGCTGTCCGCGGACCGTACGCGCGGCGCCGAGGCCCGTCGGCAGGAGTGGTCGTGGCTGGGCTGGCTGCCGCACCTGCGCCCGGCGCATGGTCAGGACTGCGGCCTGCTGACGGCGTACGACCGCGAACAGGCCGCGGCACGCACCGCCGAGCTCATCCGGCGCCTCGACGCCCACGGCACCGCACCCGCTGTTCCGACAGCCGCCACCCCGGGTGCCAGCACTTCGGGTGGCGGCACCCCGAGTGGCACCCTGGATGCCGCCTCCGCGCATGCCGCTTTCCCGGCTGCCGCTGCCCCGGCTGCCGCTGCCCCGGCTGCCGCCTCCGGGAGCGGTCTGCCCGGCGGCGGGGCACCGGGAAGCGGAAGCGGTGCGGCGTCGCCCTCCGGCACCCGTGTGGGTCCCGCTGTCGTCGTCGTGGTGGACGGGGACCCGGGCTCGGCGGCCCTGCGCGCGAGCGTGGAGCGGCTGGCGCGGGAGGGCGCGGCTGCGGGCATCCACCTGATCTGCCTCGCCGAGACACCGGCGGCCAGTCCCTCCTCCCCGGTGACGGCCACGGTCGAGGCGGCGAACGCGGTGTGCCCGGTCTTCCCCGAGTGCGGCACGGTCGCGCTGCTGAGCGGCGACGTCGCCACGGCCGTCCGCGTCCTGCACCGCGCGCCCGCCCCCCAGGCCCCGTCGGGTCGTCCCGGAGCGCCGGACCACCCCGGGGCGCCGGGCCGTCCCGCGGCGCCCGGCGGCGCTGCCGCGCCCGGAAGCACCTTCACGGCGGCGGCCGGTCCGGGAGGTCCCGTCGCGACCGTGGACGCCGTCTCGCTCGCCTGGGCCGAAAGGTTCGCACGGGCGCTGGCTCCCCTCAGGGAACCGGACGACGCGGCGGCCCGCGCAGGTCTCACCCGCCCCACGGTGACACTGCCCGAACAGTGCCGACTGCTGGACGAGTTGGGTCTGGCCCGCGCCACCCCCGCCGCGCTCCTGGCCCGCTGGTCGGAACGGCTCGGCACACCCACGGGGCGCGCCCCTCTCGTCTTCGGTGCGGGCCCCCACGGCCCCTTGGAGGCCGACCTCGCCGCGCTCGGCGACCAGGCGGGAGCGGACGCGGACCGGGTGACGGCCACGGAAGGGGTGACGGCCACGGACCGGACGACCGGGCAGGCGCAGGAGACCGGTGTCGCGGCGGCCCCTGCGCAGGGACACGCCCTGATCAGCGGAGCCACCGGGGCCGGGAAGACGGAGCTGCTGCGCTCCCTGTCGGCCTCGCTCGCCGCCGGGGAGCGGCCCGACAGGCTGGCTCTCGTGCTGGTGGACGGCGCGGGGGCGGGCTCGGGAGAGGGCCTGCGCGCCTGCACGGACCTGCCCCACGTCACCGAGCACCTGGTGGCGGGCGATCCGGTGCGCATGCGGCAGTTCGCACAGGCGCTGAGCGCCGAGGTGAAGCGGCGCGCGGAGCTGATCGGGGACGGCAGCAGCTACGACGAGTACGTGCGGCTGGCGGCCCGGCCCGGCGGCCGTGTGGTGGCCCCACGCCAGGCGCCCGAGCGGACGGCGACGCCTGCCGCCGGAGCGGGCTCCCGCGCCGGGGCGGCATCCGCCGCTGTTCCGGCCCCCGCGGGGGCCGGCTCCTCCGCAGGGACGGCCTCCCCCGCGGGGGAAGTCTGTGCCACCGGACCCGAGATGCAGGTTCCGGCACCCGCTCAGGCGCCGGACGAGCGGGCGGCGGTGGCCGCCGCGCAGCCCGCCCGACAGGGCCACGGCTCCGGGACGGGCGGGCCGGGCGGTCTCGGTGGCGGGCGTGGCGGCGGCACCGCCGAAGGTCCGGGCGGTTTCGGCGGCACCGCCGACGCGCCCGGTGCGTACGCCGACCCCGGGCCGTCCGGTGAGGGGTCCGGCCGAAGGCGGGTGCCGTCCCAGGGCACGCCTCAAGGCACGTCACAGGGGACGCCTCAAGGCACGTCACAGGGGGCGTCACAGGACGCGGCCGGCGGGGCCGGTGGCGGCTCGGCTGACGGCGGCTCGGCCGGTGGCGCACCCCTCGCGGGCGCCCCGGCGCCGGCCGGAAGCCATCCTGGCGGCCGGCCCCCGGGTGCTACGGCCGCCGGTGGTCCTGCCCCCGGTGACCAGGCCGAGCCCGTCGGCGCCGACGGGCCCCCGGCCCATCCCGCCGCGCCCGGCACCGACAGGGCCGCGGGGAGGGGCACGGACAGGGGCGCGTACGGCGGCGAGACGTCCGGTGCGGTGGAGCCGGAGCGGACACAGCGCACCTTGCGCCTGCGTCAGGTGAGCGGCGAGCGGGGAGACGGTGAGCGGGGCGGGGCTTCGGAGGCCGCGAGCGCACTCGCGTCCCCCTCGCCTCTGGGGCCCAACGGCGTACCGCCCCGGTTGGTCGTGCTCGTCGACGACTTCGACACGCTGGTCGACCCGGCCCTGGGCAACCCCGGCCGCCCGGCGGCCGGTTCGGTCGTGCGCGCGCTGGAGGCCGTGGCCAGGTCGGGAGCGCGGTTGGGCGTGCACGTCGTCGCGACGACGGGACGCCCCGACCGGACGGCAGCCACCCTCCTGGCCCAGCAGGCGGCTCTGTGTGCGCGGTTGACCGGCGGCGAGGGCGGGGCCGTGGGTGCGCCACCCGGGCGCGGCAGTCTCGTGGTCCGGCGGCCCGGAGGGGGCCGGGGATCCGGTGGGGCCGGCGACGGGGTCCCCGTCGCCTTCCAGGCGGGACGGGTGACGGGGCGCATCCCGCGGACGGCGACGGTACGGCCGACCGTGGTGCCGTTGGACTGGGCGCGGGCGGGTGACCCGCCCGCGCGGCGGCAGGTGCGTGAGCTCGGCAACGGGCCGACGGATCTGGCACTGCTCGCCAGCGCCATGGAGCGCGCCGCCCAGCAGGCGGCACGCTCACAGTAGGGGCCGCCTGCCCCCTGCCCCCCTGCCCTCCGCGACCGGCCGCGCTGACGCCGCCGGCTCGCGGTGAGTGCTGTCGGCACCGGCGGCTCGCGGTGAGGGCTGTCCGCTCGCGGTGAGCCCCGGCGGCCCACGGTGAGTGCTGGCGGCCCGCGGTGAGCCCCGGCGACCCCGATGAGCACCGGCGGCTCTCGGGGGTCGGCCCTCGCGACTGCCCTCGGGGGGACTGACGAGCGGCTCGCGGTGAGTGCTGTCGGCCCACGGTGAGGGCTGTCGGCCCACGGTGAGCCCCGGCGGCCCACGGTGAGTGCTGGCGGCCCGCGGTGAGCCCCGGCGGCCCCAATGAGCACCGGCGGCTCTCGGGGGTCGGCCCTCGCGACTGCCCTCGGGGGGACTGACGAGCGGGTGGCGGACGAGTGGGTGGCCGACGAGCGAGGCGCCGACGAGCGAGGCGCCGACGCGCGAAGGACCGACGCGCGAAGGGCCGACGGGCAGGGGCGGGTGGGCCTGGCATGGGGCGCGCGCCATGGGCGCGCGGAGAAGCCGCGCGCCCACCGCCGGGGCTCGGGCGCCGCCCGAGGGAGAGCGTCCGCTCGCGGCGGCGGAGGGTGCGCGCCCTTCCTCCGGGTGACTCAACTGCCCCGTGTCTCCCAGAAGTTCGCAGTGGGCGGCGCGTTGGTGCGGTGCGGCAGGTCACGGACTGATCAAGATACCGGTGGGGGTCCGCGCAGTGTTGCCACGGGTAGTGATCCGGGCGTACAAACTTCCGCACAGAAAGGTACGGCGCGGTACCCGCCACGGCTGGCCGCGCCCTGCTCGATTCCCGTTCGGCCGACACGGGACGGGATACATGGGGGAAAGGGACGGCCTGAACCATGCGTCACTCGCGTGCTCCACGCACGGCTCTCGCACTCGCCTCCGTCATCGCCCTCACGCTCGCCGCCGCGGGCTGCGCCAAGGAGGACGAGGGAAGCGCGTGGGCGGCTTCGCACGAACCGACCGTCGACCTCCCCGATCTCCACGGCAAGAAGCTCCAGGTGGCGGCCGTGTGGACCGGCGCGGAGCAGGAGAACTTCCGCAAGGTGCTGGACGAGTTCGAAAAGCGCACCGGCGCGACGGTGGAGTTCGTCCCCACCGGCGACAACGTGGCCACCTACATAGGCTCCAAGATCGAGGGCGGTGCCCCGCCCGACGTGGCGATGATGCCGCAGGTGGGCGTGTTGCGGCAGTTCGCAGAGAAGGGCTGGCTCAAGCCGCTGGGCAAGGAGGCGCTGGCCGAGTCGAAGAAGAACTTCAGCCAGGGCTGGCGCGATCTCGGCAGCGTCGACGGTAAGCAGTACGGCGTCTACTACAAGGCCGCCAACAAGTCCCTGATCTGGTACAACGCCCAGGCGTTCGAGGACGCGGGGGTCGGTGAGGCCGAGGACTGGGACGCCTTCGTCGAGGACGCGCAGACCCTCTCCGACTCCGGTGTCGACCCAGTGGCGATCGGCGGCGCCGACGGCTGGGTGCTCACCGACTGGTTCGAGAACATCTACCTCTCCCAGGCGGGCCCCGAGAAGTACGACAAGCTCGCCTCGCACGACATCGCGTGGACGGACCCCTCGGTCACCAAGGCGCTCAAGACCCTGGCCCAGCTGTGGGGCGAGAGCCACCTGCTGGCGGGCGGCAACAAGGGCGCGCTCCAGACGGCCTTCCCCGACTCGGTCTCCAAACCGTACGGGAACCTGGCCTCACCCCAGGCCGCGCTCGTCTTCGAGGCGGACTTCGTGGGCGTCAACATCGCGACCGACACGAAGGCCCGCATCGGCGAGGACGCGCAGGTCTACCCCTTCCCCAAGGTCGGTGCCCAACCGCCGGTGGTGACGGGCGGCGACGCGGCGGCCGTGCTCAAGGACGGCAAGGGAGCGCAGGCGTTGGCCACGTTCCTGGCGTCCAAGGACGCGGCGGGCATCTGGGCGGCCGAGGGCGGTTTCATCTCCCCCAACAAGGAGCTGGACCTGTCGGCCTACCCGAACCAGCCGCAGCGGGAGATCGCCAAGGCGCTGATCGACGCGGGCGACGACTTCCGCTTCGACATGTCCGACCAGGCCCCCGCCTCCTTCGGCGGCACCAAGGGCGAGGGCGAGTGGAAGGCCCTCCAGGACTTCCTGGCGAACCCGAAGGACATCAAGGGCACCCAGCGGGCACTGGAGAAGGCCGCCGCCAAGGCGTACGAGAAGTGAACCGCGCCGTGACCACACCCGCCGCGCCCCGTACGCACCGCGCGCGCCCCACGTTCCGCACGTGCCGCAGCGCCCGCCGTACGGCTGCCGCGATCTCCACGCCTCACTGACGGACCAGGACAGGGGAGACCACCGTCATGCCGACCCCGAGCAATCCATCGAGTGGCGCGACCGGAGGCATACCGGACGACGCCGGTGCCCCCGACGCGCCGGTCACCGGCGCAGCGACCAGCACGTCCTCACCAACGGACCCAACGGACCCAACGGCACCGCCCGGTACCGGCAAGAGCGCAGGGCCCGGTGCGGGCAAGGTCGCCGCAGGGGCCGCGGCGCTGCGCCGACGCCCCTGGATCGCCGCGCTGTTCCTGCTGCCCGCACTGGTGATCCTGGGAGCGCTGGTCGTCTACCCGATCGCCTACTCGATCTACCGCAGCTTCATGGACGCCGACGGCTCGTCCTTCGTGGGGCTGGACAACTTCGCGGAGATCTTCACCGACGACGGCACGCTGATCGCGTTCCGCAACAACCTCGTGTGGGTCGTCGTCGCCCCGGCCGTCTGCACGGCGCTGGGCCTGATCTTCGCGGTGCTCACCGAACGGGTGCGCTGGGGAACGGCGTTCAAGCTGCTGGTCTTCATGCCGATGGCCATTTCCATGCTCGCCTCGGGCATCATCTTCCGGCTCGTCTACGAGCAGGATCCCGACCGGGGCATCGCCAACGCCATGTGGACCACCGTGCACGACACGTTCGCCGACACCGCGCCCTGGCCCGAGGCCCGGCCCCGCACCGACGCCCCGCTGAAGGCCGCGGGTGGCGGCGCGTACACCACCCGCGAGACCGTCGACGCGGCGAGCCCGGTCTCCCTGCCCCTGGTCGGCATCCCGCCGAAGGAGGCGAGCGAGGCCGCCCCCGCGAAGAAGGCGGCCACGGCCGGCGACGGGAAGATCACCGGCACCGTGTGGCTCGACTTCGTCAAGGGCGGACGCAGCGAGCACGGCGTCATCGACCAGCAGGAGAAGGCACTCGCGAACCTCACCGTCGAGGCCGTCAAGGACGGTCGGACGGTGGCGAAGGCCACCACCGGCGAGGACGGCACCTTCACCCTCCCCGCCTCCGCCGACGGCGCCACCCTGCGGCTGCCCGCCGCCAACTTCGCCCAGCCCTACAACGGCGTCGACTGGCTCGGCCCGACCCTGGTGACCCCCGCCATCATCGGCAGCTACGTGTGGATGTGGGCGGGCTTCGCGATGGTGCTCATCGCCGCCGGGCTGGCCGGGGTGCCGCGCGAACTGCTGGAGCAGGCCCGGGTCGACGGCGCGAGCGAGTGGAAGGTCTTCCGCAAGATCACCGTGCCGCTGCTGGCGCCGGTGCTCGGTGTCGTCACCGTCACCCTGATGATCAACGTGTTGAAGATCTTCGACCTCGTCTACATCATCTCGCCCGGCGCCACCCAGCGGGAGGCCAACGTCCTCGCGCTCCAGCTGTACCTGAAGTCCTTCGGCGGCAAGCCCGACCAGGGGGCGGGCAGCGCGATCGCGGTGATCCTGCTGCTGCTCGTCGTACCCGTCATGATCCTCAACATCCGTCGTCTGCGCAGGGAGTCCCGCCGATGACCACGCTGACCGCCGACGGCGCCTCCGGCGCCTCGGGCACCCCCTCCGAGCCGACGGCTCCCGCGCAGGAGACCGCACGCCCCAGGACGACGATGGCCTCGCGGGTGGCGGCACTGACCGGCCACTGGGCGGTGCGCTTCGCACTCGTCGTCATCGGGCTGTTCTGGCTGCTGCCGACAGCCGGCCTGCTCAGCTCGTCGCTGCGCGACCCGGCCGACATCTCCGTCTCCGGCTGGTGGAACATCTTCGACCTGAACGGCAGCTTCCCCTGGATCCTCAACACCGACCAGCTGACGTGGTCCAACTACGACGCCCTGTTCGCCAACGAACAGGTGATGGAGTCCCTGTGGACCACCGTGCTCATCACCGTCCCGGCGACCGTGCTGGTGGTGGTGGTCGGCGCCCTGGCGGGATACGCCTTCGCCTGGATGGACTTCCCCGGACGCGACTGGTGGTTCCTGCTCGTCGTCGGGCTGCTGGTGGTGCCGGTGCAGGTGGCACTCGTACCCGTCGCCAAGCTGTTCAACACGCTCGGCATCTTCGAGACCACCGCCGGAGTCGTCCTCTTCCACACCGCCTTCGGCCTGCCCTTCGCCATCTTCCTGCTGCGCAACTTCTTCGCCGAGATCCCCCGCGAACTGCTGGAGGCCGCGCGGCTCGACGGAGCCGGGGAACTGCGCCTCTTCACCCGGGTGGTCATGCCGCTGGGCGGGCCCGCGATCGCCTCACTCGGCATCTTCCAGTTCCTGTGGGTATGGAACGACATGCTCGTCGCGCTGATCTTCGCGGACTCCACCAACCCGCCGATCACCGTCGCCCTCCAGCAGCAGATGCGCCAGTTCGGCAACAACATCGACGTCCTGGCACCCGGCGCCTTCATCTCCATGCTGGTGCCGCTGGCCGTCTTCTTCGCCTTCCAACGCCAGTTCGTCTCCGGCGTCATGGCCGGCGCCGTGAAGTGACGTCCTACCGACGCCCGCCCGCCCCCCGCTCCCACGCCGCCTCGGAAGCGGGGGCCGGCCCGGAGGCGGTCTCCGTCTCGGGCGAAGGTGCGGGTCCGGTCGCGGGCGCGGCCGAGAACACCAGCGTGCGCGTCCCCCAGAAACGCACCGCCGTACCCAGCACGAGGCCCACGCCCGCCCCCGACACCACATCCGCCAGCGTGGACGTCAGGCCGAGCCCGTACCTGGACACCCCGAGACACCCCAGTTGGACGGCCCCGCCCGCGATGTTGACCAGCGCGAAGACGCTGAACCTGCGCCAGCCGCCGGCCACCCGGCGGCCCCGCAACCGGTAGGGGCCCACCGCGTTGCCGGTGTACGCGACGGCGACACCGGCACCGAACGAGAGGGCCTTCGCCCACATCGGGTCGAGCCCCGCCGGGCCGCGCAGCCACAGGAAGGTCCCGAGATCAGCGGCGAAGGCGAACACGCCGACGACCGCGAACCCCAGCGCCTCCGCACACAGCGCGCGGGCACGCGCGGGGACCCGGCCCCACACGGTGCGCGCCCCCTTCACGCCCGGCCCCACCGGGGTCACAGGCCCGCGACGGACAGTCCGTACAGGAGGGCCCAGCACAGTGCGGTGACGGCCAGGGGGCGGTCGCGCAGGAGGACGTCTTCGGGGGAGCCGGCGTGGCCGCGGTCGGCGAAGACGGCGTAGCGCAGCACGGCCAGGATGAGCGGCACCATGGACAGTTGCCGCCACAGGGAGCCTCCGCCGCCTCCGTCGGCCTCCAGGGCCCACAGGCAGTAGGCCAGGACGGCGACTCCGGCGGCGAGTTGCCACACGAAGCGCAGGTAGCCGACCGAGTAGTCGCGCAGGAGGGCGCGGGTGCCGCCCTCGCCCTCCCCCATGAGGACGGCCTCGGAGTAGCGCTTGGCCGCCACCATGAACAGGGCGCCGAATCCGGCGGTGAGCAGGAACCAGCGGGAGAGCGGGATGTCCAGTGCGAGTCCGCCGGCCATGGCACGCATGACGAATCCGGCGGTCACCACGGCGAGGTCGACGACCAGGATGCGTTTGAGCAGCAGGCAGTAGGCGATCTGCATGAGGACGTAGCCGGCGAGCAGGGCGGCGGTCGCGGCGTTGCACAGCAGGGCGGCCAGTGTGGTCGCGGCGACGGCGAGGGCGGCGCCGAGGGTGCAGGCGAGCGGGGCGGGGACGGTGCCGGCGGCGACGGGGCGGCGGCACTTGTCGGGGTGCGCGCGGTCGGACTCGGCGTCGCGGGCGTCGTTGAGCAGGTAGACGGCCGAGGCGGCGGCGGTGAACAGCGCGAAGACGAGCGCCAGTTGCCCCACGGTGCGCAGGGAGGCGAGCTGTCCGGCGGCGGCGGGCGCGGCGATGACGAGCAGGTTCTTGACCCATTGCCGGGGGCGCGTGGTCAGCAGCAGCCCGCCGGCGAGGGTGCCGGCGAATCCGGCGGGGCGGGTGGAGGC
>NZ_JASKYT010000359.1:0-7980 GCF_041028275.1 Streptomyces sp. PU-14G | reverse complement strand
GGGACAGCGTGGGGCGGGCGCAGCCACGGGTGCGGGGCCAGGCGCGGAAGGCGTGGGCCTGCCGGGTGCAGGCGAAAGCTCGCCGGGTGCAGGCGAAAGCTCGCCGGGTGTGGGTGAGGGAGAGAGTCTGCCGGGTGAGAGCGAGGGCATCAGGGAGGTCCCGGCCCGGAGCGTCGGCGGGCCGGTTCCCGGTGTCGGTCGCCGGGGCGGACTCTCCGCGCGGATCGCCGCCTACCGTGGCGGCTATCTCCCCGAGGAGCGGCGCGCCCTGGAGCGGGCCCTGCACACCGGCGAACTCCTGGGGCTCGCCGCCACCAACGCCCTCGAACTCGGCATCGACATCTCCGGCCTCGACGCGGTCCTCATCACCGGCTACCCCGGCACCCGCGCCTCCCTCTGGCAGCAGGCGGGCCGCGCCGGGCGGGCCGGTCAGGGCGCGCTCGCCATCATGATCGCGCGGGACGAGCCGTTGGACACCTATCTCGTCCACCACCCCGCATCCCTCTTCGACACCCCTGTCGAGTCCACCGTCCTGGACCCGCACAACCCCTACGTCCTCGCCCCCCACCTGTGTGCGGCCGCAGCCGAGATACCGCTCACCGAAGCCGACTTCCCCCTCTTCGGGCCGGAGACCGGCCAGCTCCTGCGCAAGCTCGAAGAGCGCAAGCTGCTCCGCCGCCGCTCGTCCGGCTGGCACTGGACCCGTAAGGAACGCGCTGCCGACCTCACCGACATCCGCGGCAGCGGCGGGCGGCCTGTCCAGGTCGTGGAAGAGGGCACCGGCCGGCTGCTGGGCACCGTGGATGCCGCAGCCGCGCACACCACCGTCCACGAAGGCGCCGTCCACCTGCACCAAGGCCGCACCTATGTGGTGCGCCGGCTCGATCTGGAGGACTCCGCCGCCCTCGTCGAGGAAGCCAGCCCCCCGTGGACGACCATGGCCCGCGACACCACCTCGCTGGCCCTTCTGGAGACCGAGGCAGAGGTGGCCTGGGGTGACGCCCGTCTGTGCTTCGGTTCGGTGGAGGTCACCAACCAGGTCGTCTCCTATCTGCGCCGCCGTCTGATCACCGGCGAGGTCCTGGGCGAGTCCAAGCTGGATCTTCCGCCCCGCACCCTGCGGACCCGCGCCGTGTGGTGGACGGTCACCGAGGACCAGCTCGACGCCGCCCGCATCACGCCCGAGATCCTGGAGGGCTCGCTGCACGCCGCCGAGCACGCTTCCATCGGCATTCTTCCGCTGTTCGCGACCTGCGACCGCTGGGACATCGGCGGCGTCTCCATCGCCCTGCATCCGGACACACTCCTCCCCACCGTCTTCGTCTACGACGGCCAGCCCGGCGGGGCGGGCTTCGCCGAACGTGCCTTCCACACCGCCCGGGCGTGGCTGACCGCCACCCGGGACGCGATCGCCTCCTGCGAGTGCGAGGCGGGCTGCCCCTCCTGCATCCAGTCGCCCAAGTGCGGCAACGCCAACGACCCGCTGCACAAGCGCGGCGCCGTCCGCCTCCTGTCGGAACTCCTCCGTTCGGCTGTCTGACCGCCCGGCCCCGGCCGACCTGCTCCGCTCGGTCGTCTGGTCGGCCCCTCCGCTCCCTCCGGCCCCTCCGGCCCACCTGTCCGGGGTCCGGCATGGCACGGCCCGGTATGGCATGGCACGGTATGGCCCAGCATGGCACGGTATGACACAGCACGGCGTGGTGGCGGCCGGCAGCCGCGATCCGGTGCGGACGAAGCCGATGTGTACTCCTGCGATCCGACCGGACCGGCGCGGGCGCGCACCAGGGCGTCGTACGGCCCCCACCGCACCCGCGCGTCCAGATCAGCGATCTCTCCCCGCACCGCGCACCTGACCACCTGCGCCCCCTGGGCCCGCGCCACTCTGCGCGCCGCCGCGCAGGCATCGGCCCGGCCCTCGAGTGCCCGGTCGGCTGCCGCGAGCGCCGCCAGGTCGGCCGCGGAGCCCGCGCGGTGACGGACGTGGACCGCTTGGCCGAAGCCGAGCACCGCCGCGAACACCCCGCACAGCACCACCGCGCTCAGTGCCGCCCACACGGACGCCGACCCGCGGTCGCTGCGGAGCTGTGAAAGGTGCGCCCTCATCCCCCCTTCTCCTCTGCCTCTCGCGCGCCGGCCCGCTCGGGCCCCCCGGGGTTACCGGGGTTCCCGGGGTCTCCAAGGGCCTGGTCGTGATTCCGGCCGGTAGCGTCGGTGGCGTGGTCGCCAGGGGCTTCCTCTCTGCCGCTGGTCTGCCGATCGTCGTGGCCTTCCCCCACGGCCTCGTCCGAAGCCGCGTCGCCAGATCCGCCCGCGTCGCCAGCTCCACCCACTCCGCCCGCAGCCTCATCTCCGGTCTCATCCATGGCGACCGCCGCGGACCGCAGCTCCACCGTCAGGGGGCCCGGCCCCACCGTCCGGGCTCTGACGGCGACGCGCACCAGCTCTCCGTCTTTCGTGACTTTCGTCCGGGCGCCCGGCGGCGCGGCCGACCGCACGGCGCGGGCCACGCCGTCGTCGGTTTCCCCGCGTGCCGCCGCCCGGGCACCGGCGCGGGCGGCATCGACGCATTGGATGCGGGTCACCGCTGCCATGAGCCCCCACAGCAGCCCGGCCACCAGCACGACCAGCGCCGGGATCACCACGGCGGCCTCGGCCGTCACATAGCCCGCGCTCCAGTCCGTCGGGGTTTTGCGGGCGGTACGGGCCTTGCGCCACGGTCGTCGGCGGCGTGCGGTGGCGCGCGGGCCGCCGTTTTCTCCACCGGGCCCTGTGGGGTCAGAACGGCCCACGGAGCGCCCGCTCGATCAGCTGTTGCAACTGTGCGCCCACCGGGCCGCTGTTGACGACCTTGTAGAGCACCGCCGCCAGGGCCACCGCCGCCAACGTGCCGATCGCGTACTCGGCTGTGCTCATTCCCCGGTCGCCACTCAGCCCGTGTGCCGTGCGTACCCTCTTCCAGAGCCGCCGCATCGCCACCAACACCGCACTGACCTCCCTGACTTCGGACATCGTCTGCACTCTCCTTCGGCGGGCCGCACGTCCCTCGTCGACGTACGCTCGCCGCTGCCGCTCTTGTTGTGCCGTACGGCTCACCACAGCGTCCTGGCCAGCCCCAGCAGCACGGGCGCCACCCCGATGGCCAGGAACGCGGGCAGGAAACAGAGCCCGAGTGGGCCGGTGACCAGCACCGCTGCTCGCCTCGCCCGGCCGTTCGCCGCACGGATCCACCGGGCTCTCAACTCGGCTGCGAGCCGGGCCACGGACTCGACGGCCGGGACTCCGGCGTCTGCGGCACGCTCCATGCACCGGGCGAACTCCACTCCCCAGGGCCGCTCCGCGAACCGCCCCCAGACCAGTCCGGGGTCCGCGCCGAGCCGCAGTTCCGTGGACGCCTTGACCAGCCGTTCTCCCAGCGGGCCACCGACGGACCCGCCCACGGCTTCGGCAGCGCGCTCGGTCCCCGCACCGGCCGCCAGGCAGGCCGCCATCAGGTCGGCCGCCAGGGGCAGCTGCTCCTCGGCCGCACGGTCCTCCGCACTGCGCACGGTGCCGTCCCCCGCGCAGCGCCGCAGCCACCAGCGCATGCCCCACGCTGCGGCACCGCCCGCGAGCCAGCCCACCTGGCCGCCGATCAGGAGAAGCGCCACTGCCCCGGCCCCTGTCATTCCCACCCCCTCCCGCATCCGCCGGGACCGCAGGGCTTGGTGCACCGTCTGCCTGAGCCTGGAGACGAGTGCCGGCCGTGCGGCTTGTCCGGTTCCTTGCGGTCCGGTGCCGTCTCCGTCCGTTCCGGCCGGTCCCCACCCGCGCGCCTGCGGCCGGGCCTCGTCCAGCGCCCTCGTGCCCAACCCGCCCAGACCCGGGCCGTGCTGGGCCGCGCTTCCCTTCGGCCGGCCGCCGTTTTTCTGGCCGCCGTTCTTGTGACCACACGCCGACCACGCCCGCTGCCGAACACGCCCCTCTCGCCGCGTCACTTCGACGACCCCCGTCACGCACCCGGCCGCGCCCAGCAGTGCCGCGCTCGCGAGCGCCCACATCCACAGCCTGGGGACAACGTCCATCCATGCGCCGCTCACCTCGACCGGCCCCCGACGGGCGCGAGAGAAACCCGCCCTTCCTCGGGCCCCGCCGTCCGCCGCGGCCAACCGGCTCCCTCTGCGGAACGCACGATGCGGGCGACCCAGGCGAGACCCGCCCACTCCAAAGCGAGGCCCGCCACCAGGCAGGCGAATCCGGCAGGGGTATGCAGCAGGATCTCCAGCGGGTTCGCCTCCATGGCTCCGCCCAGCACCAGCCCGAAGACCGGAAGAAGAGCGAGCACCAGCGCGGTGGAACGCGGTCCGGCCAGTTGGGCTCTCAACTCCTCCCGCTGTTCCCGCGCGGCCCGCAGAGAGGCAGCCACCCGTTCGAGCCCGTCTGCCAGACCTGCCCCGCCGTCGACCGCGACCTGCCAGCAGGCAGCGGCTCCCGAGAGCCCGTCCGCGCCCGGGAGCGCGGCGGCCTCGCGTAGTGCGCCCGCCACGTCACCGCCGAAGCGGGCCGCGGCGAGCACGGCCGCGCCCGCGTCTCCGAACCGTTCCAGCACGGCCCGGTCGGCGGCGAGCACCGCAGCGCCCGGCTGCCTTCCGGCACGCAGTTCGCCCGCCACGCTCGCGCAGAGCTCCACCACGGCGGCCTCCCGGGCCCGGGCGAGTCGACCGGCGCTCCGGCGCCCGAGCCACCCGCGCACCGCAGGCACCGCCAAGAACCCCGCCACCAGCGGAATCCAGGACCGGCCCAGTAGCGCGACGAGCATTCCGGCCGGCAGGCACCAGCCCGCCGGACCGAGGCGAGCAGCCAGCTGGCGCCGCGCCCCCTCGGTGGCCTCCCGCCACCAGGCGGGAGGCGCGAAGGGACTGTTCCGCCCGGCCGGCTCTCCTCCGCCGGCCAGCAGCAGCCGGGCCCGCTGGGCTCCGCCGTTCCGTCCTGTCAGCAGCCAGGCCGCCGCCCCGGCGCAGACCATCGCGGCATACGCCGCCGCCTGGGTGCCCGCGGCTTCCGCCCCGGCCGCTGCCGTGTCCAGGGCATCCGTCATGGCGCGCTCCTCACCTGGGAGCCCGTGCGAGGCTCACCATTCGATGCGAGAGGGAGGGCTCGCCCTTCGACTGGGCGGTTCCGGGGCTCCGAGAGGCTCCCGCCCGGTCCGGCTCCGCCAGGGGCAAGGGTTCCTCCGTCCTCGCGAAGAGACCTGGTGCACAGGGCGCGCAACCGCTCCCACCCGGGGCCGCGGGCGAATCCGCCGGCTGCCGCTCCCGACCCCGTGCGCGGTGCGTCGCCCCGGCCGCTCCATACGGCGGCCGGCACGGTCGTCACCAGCCCCGCGGCGTCCCGCTCCAGTACGTGGATCTGGGCGATGCGCCGCCGCCCGTCCCGGCCCCGCACCAGATGCAGGATCACGTCGAGTGCGGCCGCCAACTGGCTGTGCAGGGCGGCCCTGTCGAGTCCGGCCGTCGTCCCCAGGGCCTCGAGACGTGCGGGAACGTCGGCGGCGGCGTTCGCGTGCACGGTCCCGCATCCGCCCTCGTGTCCCGTGTTCAGCGCGGCCAGCAGGTCGGTCACCTCGGCGCCACGGACCTCACCGACGACCAGCCTGTCCGGCCTCATCCGCAGGGCTTGCCGCACGAGGTCGCGAAGGTCCACATTCCCCACCCCCTCCTGGTTGGCGGGGCGTGCCTCCAGGCGGACCACGTGCGGATGCTCGGGGCGCAACTCGGCGGAGTCCTCCGCGAGGACGATGCGTTCGTGCGGGCCGACCAGCCCCAGGAGAGTGGAGAGCAGCGTCGTCTTGCCGGAGCCTGTGCCGCCGCTGATGACGAAGGAGAGGCGCGCCTCCAGCACCGTCCGCAGCAGCCACTCTCCGCCCGGGGGCACTGTCCCCGCGGCGACCAGCTCCGCGAGGCTGAACGCGCGGGGCCGAACCACTCGCAGGGACAGGCAAGTCGATCCGACCGCGACGGGAGGCAGGACCGCGTGCAGCCGGGTGCCGTCCGGAAGCCGGGCATCGACCCAGGGGCGGGCGTCGTCGAGCCGCCGCCCGGCCGAGGTCGCCAGCCGCTGGGCGAGCCTGCGGACAGCGGCGGCGTCGCGGAAGCACACCCCTGCCCGCTCCAGCCCGCGCCCCCGATCGATCCACACCTGGTCGGGCGCGGTGACCAGCACGTCGGTGACCTCCGGGTCGGCGAGCAGCGGTTCCAGCGGTCCCGTGCCGACCAGCTCGGAGCGCAGCGCCTCGACGACGCCCAGCACCGCGCTGTCCCCCATCAGCCTCCCCTGGGACCGCAGCACCGCCGCCACTCGCGCGGGGGTGGGCTCGGCTCCCGTCTCGGCGAGGCTGCGCCGCACCCGGTCCAACAGCTGTTCCCCGGCTGCCGCCGCGTCGCCGACGGCCTGGGCCTCCGCTCCGGTGGCCGCCGTGCCCCGCGTCGCCGCCGACGCGCGCCATGAGGACTGGTCCGCGGTCATACGGCCACCCCTCCCCCGCTGAGCGCCCGCTCCCAGAACCGGCCGCAGAAGCGGGCCAGGGCACCGTCCTTGGCGAAGCCGGGGGGTGTGCCCCGGTCGACACCTTCGAGCAGTCCGCGTTCCCACGGCAGCTCTCCGGCCAGTGGAAGTTCCAGCAGGCGGGCGACCTCGGTGTCGTCCAGCCCTGAGTCGTAACCGCGCTCGGTCCGGGGGCCGCCAGGAGAGCGCACCACCGCGCGCAGGTCGCGCACGGCCAGCCGCATCCGGTCGGCGACGCGGTGTGCGGCGGCGACCGCGCGCAGTTCGGCGGGGACGACCGCCAGGCCGAGGTCGAGTTGGACGAGGGCTTCGGCGACGGTCTCGTCCACCTGCCGGGGCAGGTCGACGACGACCACACCGCCGCGTCGCCTCGCGGCACCGAGCACGGAACGCATCGCGTCGGAGGGCACCGCCGCGTGCTCGCCCCTGTCCCAGCTGAGCACGTGCAACTCGTGGGCGCGAGGTAGGGAGTCGGCGAGTGCCGAGCCGCCGACCCGGCCCCGGGCCTGGGCGAGGTCGGGCCAGCGCAGCCCCGTGGTTCGCTCGGCGCCGAGCAGGATGTCCAGTCCGCCGCCGAGCGGGTCCGCGTCGATGAGCATGGTGCGCTCCCCGGCGCGTGCCGCCGTGACGGCGAGGGCGCAGGCGAGCGTGGAGGCTCCCGCGCCGCCGCGTCCCCCGACCACTCCGACCGTCAAGGCCGACTGCCCCACTCCCTCCACGGCGTCCGCGATCCGGTCGGTCAGCCAGGCCTCCGCGTCGGGCAGCAGGACGACGCTCTCGGCGCCGACCCGGACACCGCGTTCCCATACGCCCGGATCGTCCCAGTCCCGCCCCACGAGGAGGACGCCCGGCCTGCGTGGCACCGCTGGGCCTCCGCCCGGGGTGCCGGGGCCTGGCGGATCGCCGAAGCCGGAGGCGGCGGCACAGTCGTCCCCGACGAGCACGAGGGGCGCCCGCTCCCACTGAGTTGCGCCGCTCCAGGCCGCCCAGCCCACCGCGCCGGAGGGACCGCCGTGAGCCACCTGGGGCTCGGGCGTCCCGGCGGCTGCGCACAGTCGCAGTAGGTCATCGAGGAGTTCCGCGTCCTCGGTGACAATCAGAATGTTTTCGGCCATGGTCCGAACCTCCCTGCCCCTCGGGCACTAGCGTCCGCAAACGGCTGCGGACGCCGACGGGATTCACGGTGCGGCGAACCGGAAAAACTTGTGGATCATGGTCGAAAACTGTGGACAACCCGGGGGTTGTGAATAACTTCCTCACCCAAACCGGTGACTGCCGGAGAGCAGTCTAGCGATTACGCTGGGTCACAGCTCGGAGGAATCACAGACTCCGCTCCGCAAAGATCGAAAAAACCCCGGCCACGGCGGGCCGGGGCGGGAAAATACCTCCGGACATGCGACGACCCCCGCCGGGGGGGAGAGCGGGGGTCGTCTCCACGGC
>NZ_JASKYT010000358.1:0-7266 GCF_041028275.1 Streptomyces sp. PU-14G | reverse complement strand
GCTCATCTGATCATGCGGGCGCACGCGGGTGTCTGTCCAGACGGGGGGTGTGCCCCGGCTCCCACCACCACAACCCCCTCCTCCCCGGCCGGGGAGGAGGGGGTTGTGGTGGTGGGAGCCGCAGTACTGCGCGCCACGATCGCTCCAGACAGGTTGAGGGTTTTCTGCTGTCAAGCGCGCCCCTTGGGGGCCGCGACCCGGATGCATTCGTGGCAGTGGGTCTTTCTCGCTCATCCGGTGCCGCTTGTGCTCATCTGATCATGCGGGCGCACGCGGGTGTCTGTCCAGACGGGGGGTGTGTGTTCATCGACACCCACGGTCATCGCGCCTGTTGGGCGCCCGTACGATGAGCGGTAAAGAGTCCTTCAACCTACGGTCCCGTAGGTCGTGGGTACGATGGCGCGATGACAGACTCCGCGCCCCCGCCCCCGGAGCCCGCCACCTCCTCGCCCTCGGCTGCCGCCGCCAGGCTGTCCGTCTCGGCGCACAACGCGGCACAGCTCATCAAGCCGAAACTGCGTGGATGGCTGCACCTGGGCATGTTCCCCGCCGTCCTGATCTCCGGCATGTTCCTGACCGCTCTCGGGGACAGCATGCGCGGCCGGATCGCGTGCGCCGTCTACACCCTGACGGCGTGTCTGCTTTTCGGGATCAGCGCGCTCTACCACCGCGGCGACTGGAGCCCGCGGATCAACGCCGTGCTGCGGCGCCTCGACCACGCCAACATCTTCCTGATCATCGCGGGCACCTACACGCCGCTGACCATCCTGCTGCTGCCCGACGGCAAGCGCGACCTGCTGCTGTGGGGCATCTGGATCGCCGCGGCGCTCGGCATCGCCTTCCGCGTCTTCTGGGTCGGCGCCCCCCGCTGGCTCTACACGCCCTGCTACATCGCCATGGGCTGGGCGGCCGTCTTCTTCCTGCCCGAGTTCATGCGCACGGGCGGCATCGCCGTGCTGGTGTGCGTCATCGTCGGCGGCGTCCTCTACAGCGCCGGAGGTGTCGTCTACGGCATCAAGCGCCCCAACCCCTCACCGCGCTGGTTCGGCTTCCACGAGGTCTTCCACTCCTTCACGCTGGCCGCCTTCGCCGTCCACTACGTGGGCATCTCCCTGGTCGCCTACCAGCACGCGTAGGGCCTCTGGCCAAGGATCTCTCACGCATAATGGCCGCAGGAGGTGAGCCGTCGTGACGGTGATGGATGACTTGCTCGCACGTGGGGCTGTGCCGGAGGGGTACAAGGTCGAAATTTTCGACGGGGAAGTGATCATGACTCCGCAGAGCCCGGAGCAGGACTGGACGCTTGACGAAGTGCGCGCAGCGGTCCGGGCCGCCGGCATCCCCAGGGAGCGGGTGTTCGGTGACGTACTGGTGCGCTTCCCCGGTGAGAACGACGCCGCGCCTGACCTCGCCATCGTCTCGGACGGGGCCACACGACACGGCAACAGCTACGACTGCATCGATGTCCTCGCGGTCGTCGAGGTCACTTCCCGGCCGGATGACGACAAGGACTACGTCCGTAACGTCCGCAAGTACGGTCGCTTCGGTATCGACTGCTACCTGATCGCTGATCCGTTCAGGCAGGTCTGCACCCTCATGACCGAGTCGCATGCGACCGGGTACTCCACCGTGCGAGAGATCGCGTACGGGGAGCCCGTCACTCTGCGGCTTATTACCGGTGAGCGGGTCGAGATCAGCACCTCCGACTTCCCCGTGCGGCCGTAGCTCTCACCCCACCCGCCGTACCGCCCGTCCGGCCAGGACGTCCGTGCGCCGGCCGTCCTCGATCACCGGGCGGCCCGCCACCAGGACGTGCGGGATGCCGGTCGGCAGGGAGCGGGGCTCCTCGAACGTGGAGGTCGCCGCGACGGTGTCCGGGTCGAAGACGACCAGGTCGGCCACGTTGCCCTCCTTGACGGTGCCGCGGTCGGGCAGGCGCAGCCGGGCCGCGGCGCGTCCCGTGAGGTGGGCGACGCACTCCTCCAGCGAGAGGATGCCCAGCTCGCGCACGTACCGGCCCAGGTACTGGGGGAACGTCCCGTAGGCGCGCGGATGCGGCTTGGCGCCCTGGAGGATGCCGTCGCTGCCGCCCGTGTGCACCGGGTGCCGCATGATCGCGCGGACGTTCTCCTCGTGGCCGACGTGCTGGAGGATCGTCGAGCCGAGCCGGTCCTCGACCAGCAGCCGGTGCGCGGTCGTCCACGGCTCCTCGCCGCGCGCCGCCGCCGACTCGGCGACGGTGCGGCCCACATGGTCGGTCAGTTCCGGGTTGCTCACCCCGGAGATCTCGATGCGGTCCCACTCGATCGGCACCCCGTGGCAGCCGTCGGCGCCCTCGACCTCCATCACGTGCCGGATGCGGGCCGTCGTCGCCGGGTCGCGCAGCCGGGCCAGGGTCGCCTCGGGGCCGCCCTCGTTGGCCCAGCTCGGCAGCATCGCGGCGAGCGTCGTGCAGCCGGGGGTGTAGGGGTAGGTGTCCAGCGTGATGTCGGCGCCGTCCGCCACCGCCGCGTCCAGCAGCGCCAGCAGTTCGGGCGCCCTGCCCTTGTTGACGCCGAAGTTCATGGTGGCGTGCGCCAGGTGCAGCGCGCAGCCCGCCTCCCGGGTGAGCGCCACCATCTCGGCGTACGCCTCCAGCGCGCCGGCGCCGTAGGAGCGGTGGTGCGGGCAGTAGTAGCCGTCGTACTGAGCGACGACGCGGCACAGCTCGGTCAGCTCGGCGTCCGAGGCGTACATGCCGGGCGTGTACGTCAGCCCCGACGACATGCCGACCGCGCCCTGCTCCATGCCCTCGGCGACCAGCCGCTTCATCTTGCCCACCTCCTCGGCGGTCGCCGGACGGTCGTCCCAGCCCGTCGCCAGCATGCGCACGCTGCCCTGCGGGATCAGGTAGGCGGCGTTGATGGCCACCCCCTGCCGGTCGATGCGGTCCAGGTAGCCGCCGACGGTGCGCCAGTCGAAGTCGATGTCGCTGCCGTCACCGTTCCAGCCGGTGATGGCCTCGCGGATCGCGGCGAGCGTCGTGTCGTCCGTCGGCGCGTACGAGAGGCCGTCCTGGCCCAGCACCTCCAGAGTGACGCCCTGGGCAGCCTTGGCCGAGTGGTCGGGGTCGCGCAGGATCGCCAGGTCCGAGTGGGCGTGCATGTCGATGAAGCCCGGCGCCAGCGCCTGCCCGTCGGCGTCGAGGGTGCGGGTGCCGCTCGGGCGCGGCCCGCCCTCCCGGGCGATGTGGGTGATGCGGCCGTTTTCGACGCCGACGTCGGCTCGGTAGGAGGGGGCGCCGGTGCCGTCGATGACACGGGCGTCGCGGATGACCAGGTCCATGGGTGGTGCCGTCCCTTTCCGGGTGCGGGTGGGGAGGGGCCGGGGGCTCTTTCAGAAGAAGGTGCGGATCAGGTCGGTGACCGTGCCATCGGCGTCGACGACCGGGATGACCTGCCACTTGTCGAAGATCGTGCAGGGGTGGGACATCCCGAAGCCGATCCACTCACCGACCTGGAGGTCGACGCCCTCCGCCACGCGGAGCCAGGCGTGCTGGTCGCTCAGGGAGGTGACGGAGATGCCCTCCGCGGACCGCACGGTGCCCTCGAGGCCCCGCACCAGGTGCGCCTCGGGCAGCTCCAGATCGTGGGCGGCGTCCCGCTTGCCCGCGTTCACGAAGGCCTGTCCTGGCTCGGGCCGGGAGACGACCTGCGTCCACAGGGTGAACGCGGCCTGGAGGGCGCCCTCCTCGGGGTGCCGGTTGAAGGGCGTCAGATGGCGGTAGTGGCCGTCGTCGTGGGAGACGTAGGCGCCGGAGCGCAGCAGCTTCAGCACGGGCGCCGACATCTCGGGCACCTCGGCGAAGGCCTCGGCGACGGCGTCGAACCAGGCGCTGCCGCCCGCGCTGAGGACGATCTCGTCCAGCCCCTCGAAGCGCCCGGCCTCATCGAACGCGGCGGTGAGGGCGACCAGCCGCCGCAGCCACTCCCGTACGGTCTCGAAAGTGGCGCCCGGCACCTCGCCCTCGTAGCCGGCGACGCCGACCAGGCGCAGCGTGCCGGTGGCCGCGACCGCGTCGGCGACGGCGGCGCACTCCTGCTCGGTACGGACGCCGGTGCGTGCGCCGTCCCCCGCGCCGAGTTCCACGACGACCTCGACGGGCCGCCGCGCCCCGGCCGCGCGCAGTGCCTCGTCCATGAGATTGACGCCCTGCACGGAGTCGACGTAGCAGACGAAGCGGAAGGACGGGTCGCCGTCGAGTTCGGAGGCGAGCCAGCGCAGCGCCGCAGCGTCCACCAGCTCGTTGGCGAGGAAGATCCGGGGCACGCCGAACGCGCGCGCGACCCGCACCTGGTGGGGGACCGCCAGGGTGATGCCCCAGGCGCCCTGCTCGATCTGGCGGGCGAACAGCTGCGGCGCCATGGAGGTCTTGCCGTGCGGGGCGAAGGCCAGGCCGTGCCGGGCGGTGTAGGCGGAGAGCGCGGCGAGGTTGTGTTCCAGGCGCTCGGCCGAGAGCGCGAGCACGGGGGTGGTGAAGCCGCCGGTGAACAGGGAGCGGCGTTCGGCGGCCAGCTCGCCGAGCGTGGTGCCCGAGGCCGCCGCGTCCGGAGGCAGGCCCTTGAAGCGGTGGTCGGCGGGCTCGGCCGCCAGCCGGGCGGCGGCGTGGGCGACGGCGGTGTGGCGGGGGCCGGGGGCTGCCATGCGGGACTCCGTGAGAGATACCGTGAAAGGAAGTCGTTGCATATTTTGCAACGTCCATTGCGTATGACGCTTATGGCTGTCTAGCATCCCGCCGAACGGCCGGTCAATGGAACCGGTCACCCGAGCAACCGGCGCATGACGAGGAGCGGGACCCACCGTGACCACCACCCCCGAGACCGATGTCGTCTGCCTGGGCGAGTCCATGGTCACGTTCCTGCCCTCGCGCCCAGGACCGCTCGCCGACGTGCCCTCGTTCGCGCGGACGATCGGCGGAGCCGAGTCCAACGTCGCCTGCGCGCTGGCCCGCGCGGGGCACCGTGCCCGCTGGGTCAGCAGAGTGGGCACGGACGGCTTCGGCGACCACCTGGTCCGCACCATCGCCGCGCACGGGGTGGACACCTCGGCCGTCGAGCGCGACCCCGAGCGGCCGACCGGCATCTACTTCCGCACGGACGGCGAACGCGCCACGGGCACCGAACCCGCGACCGGCACCGAACCGGCCTCCGACGCCGCACCCGTCACCTCACCCGAGCCCGCGCCGTTCTCCGAAGTGGTCTACTACCGCGCGGGCTCCGCGGCCTCCGCCATGTCCCCGGCCAACGTGGCACCGGAAGCGGTGCGGGCCGGACACATCCTGCACCTGACCGGCATCACCGCGGCCCTGTCCGCCGACTGCCTGGCCCTGCTGCGCTCCCTCACGTCCGCACGTCCCGCCGCGGCGCCTGGCGGGCACCCGGGTCCGTTGGTCTCCTTCGACGTCAACTACCGGGTCGGCCTGTGGCGGACGGCGCCTGAGCCGGGCGGGCTGGTGCTGGGCGAGCTCGCCCGGCACAGCGACCTCGTGTTCGTCGGCGAGGACGAGGCCGCCGCGGCGTGGGGCGTCACCGGCGGACCCGACGCCGTGCGCGAGGTACTGCCGGAACCGGCCGTGCTCGTCGTCAAGCAGGGCAGCGCGGGGGCGACCGCGTTCGTCGGGGAGGCGGCCGGCGTGTTCGCGCCGGCCCTGCGCGTGGACGTCGTCTCGCCCGTCGGCGCGGGTGACGCGTTCGCCGCTGGCTTCCTGGCGGGCACGTTGCGGGGGCTTCCGGTGCGCGAGCGGCTGCGGCACGGGCACCTGAGCGCCGCCGCCGTGCTGACCGCCGCCGGCGACCTGGCCGCGCCGCCGGACCGCGAGGCGGCCGACCGGCTGGTGGCCCTGGACGACGCGGCCTGGGCGTCACTGCGGCTGGGCCCCGGATGGAGCGCCGGGACGGTGGCGAAGACGCCGGGCGCGCGCGGGCCCGAGGGCGCCGCGGACGGGCACCCCGGCGACACGCAGGCGGAGGTGCGCAGCGCATGAGTCAGACCGTGGACCGGGCGCTCAGCATCCTGCCGCTGCTCGCCGAGGGCCCCGCCAACCTGGAGCAGGTCGCCTCCCGCCTGGAGGTGCACAAGTCGACGGCGCTGCGGCTGCTGCGCACGCTGCACGAGCACGGCATCGTCTACCGGCAGCCGGACCAGCGCTACCGGCTGGGCGCACGGCTGTTCGCCCTCGCGCAGGAGGCGATGGAGAACCTCGACGTCCGCGAGATCGCCCACCCGCACCTGGCCGAACTCAACGCCGCCTGCGGACACACCGTCCACCTCGCGGTCTACGAGGAGGACGAGGTCCTCTACATCGACAAGGTCGAGAGCCGCTACCCGGTGCGGATGTACTCGCGCATCGGCAAGCCCGTGGCGATCACCGTCGCCGCCGTGGCGAAACTGCTGCTGGCCGACCTGCCCGAGCCGGAGCGGCGCGCCGTCGCCGAACGGCTCGACTACCCCCGCTACACGTCCCGTTCGACGCCCGACGCCGCCGCGTTCCTCGCGGAACTGGCCAAGGTGCGCGAACAGGGCTGGGCCACCGACCTGGGTGGCCACGAGGAGTCCATCAACTGCGTCGGAGCCCCCATCAGGGGTGCCGAGGGGCGCGTGGTGGCGGCCATGTCGGTCTCCGCGCCGAACGTCGTCGTCTCCGCGGACGAACTCCTTGCCCTGCTGCCCCGCGTGCGGCGTACGGCCGAGGCCATCAGCGCCGAGTACGTGGGTCAGCCGATCCGCCCGCAGCCCGCGGGCGACAGACACCCCCATCCGCGACACAAGAGAGCCGCACCATGAGCGAGAAGCTGTCCAAGACCGCGCTGACCCCGGCCACCCACACGACACCGCCCGCGAAGTTCTCGCACGGCGTGCGCAAGGGGAACATCCTCCAGGTCGCCGGGCAGGTCGGGTTCGGCCCGGCCGTCGAGGGGCAGGCGCCGACGCCCGTCGGGCCCACCCTGCGCGAGCAGACCCTCCAGACCCTCGCCAACGTGGAGGCCATCCTCACCGAGGGCGGCGCCACCTGGGAGGACGCCGTGATGCTCCGGGTGTACCTGACGGACACCTCGCACTTCGCGGAGTTCAACGAGATCTACAACGAGTACTTCGCCTCCCTCCAGGAGGCCCCGGCCGCCCGTACGACCGTCTACGTGGGCCTTCCCGCCGGTCTCCTCGTCGAGATCGACACCCTCGCCGTCCTCGGCTGAGGCCTTCTTCCCCTACCCCGCCCCTTCCCGGAAC
>NZ_JASKYT010000357.1:0-7512 GCF_041028275.1 Streptomyces sp. PU-14G | reverse complement strand
CGCACGTCCAGGACCGTCAGGCCGTGGGGCGCGTGGGGACCTGCGGGGGTGGTGAGCGCGGACATCAGGCGGTCTCCCTCGGGTGAGCGGCAGTGGCAGGCGGGTGCGGGAACGTCGCAGGGGTGTCGCTGTCGCCGACGGCTCCCGGCGCTGCGGCGCTCGCGTGGTGGCCACGCGGGCGGGCCTCGCCGGAGTCGCTGTCGCGGTAACGAGCGGGGGCCGTCGTTCGTCCCCGTTCCCGCCCCGCCGGGGCGGCAACCTCGCGGTACCGCACGTCCAGGACCGTCAGGTCGCGTACGTAGTCGACCTCGCTGACCTTCCACGCCAGCGGTTCGCCCAGCCGCGCGCGGACGTGCGCGCGGACGCCGTCGGGGTCGGTGACGGCCGCGTCCAGCGTGACGACGGCGCGCCGCGTCCGGGCGAACAGGCGCGGGTGGTCGACCCCGTACAGGACGGCCACCGGCAGCAGGCACAGGACGACGGCGAAGCCGAACGGCAGGTGGGGCAGGCCCGCGACGAGGCCGATGACGAGCGTGGTGAAGTAGTAGGCCACCTCCTCGTGCCGGATGGACTCCGAGCGCAGCCGGATCATCGACAGCACCCCGAAGAGGCCGAAGCCCAGCGCCATGCCGCCGTCGCCGCCGACCCGGGCGAGTGCCACGACGACGGCGAAGAGGGCGACGTTGAGCGCGAGGTAGGCGGGGAGCAGGTCGCGCCGCCGGTGCCGGGGGAAGTACACCGCGAACGTCAGGACCAGCACCGCCGCGAGGTCGAGCGCGAGGTGGCCGAGGAACTGGCTGAGCGAATCCATGCCGGTGAACGTACGGACGCGTGGGTTAAAGCGGCTTCCTCGCGACGTTAAGGATCAGGGGTCCGTCCACCACGGCGGACACGTGGCAGCACGCTGTCTGACCGGTAGGGTGCTGCCCTTCCTACGGAGCGCCCGCGGAGGCCCGCCATGACCGTCCACCTCGCCGTGTACGACACGCTCGCCGACTGGGAGTACGGCCACGCCGTCGCCCACCTCCCGGGCGAGCTGCGCACCGTCGCCCTCACCAGCGCCCCCGTGGTGACCAAGGGCGGGCTGCGCGTGCAGCCCGACATGACTCTCGAGACCCTACGCCCCGCCGACAGCCGGCTGCTGATTCTGCCGGGCGCCGACGGCTGGGGCGGCGGCGAGCTGGCCGACTTCGCCTACACGGCGCGGGAGTTCCTGCACGAGGGCGTGCCCGTCGCCGCGATCTGCGGGGCGGTCTTCGGACTCGCCGACGAGGGACTGCTCGACGAGCGGGCGCACACCAGCGCGGCACCCGAGTTCCTCCAGGCGGCCAACGGCTACCGGGGCGCAGCCCACTACCGCGGCGCCGACGCCGTCACCGACGGCGACCTGATCACCGCGGGCCCGACCGAACCCGTCGCCTTCGCCCGGGAGATCTTCACCCGCCTGGGCACCTTCGAACCCCCCGTCGTGGACGCCTTCTTCCGGCTGTACCAGCACTCGGAACCGGAGGCGTACCCCGTCTTCGCGGCGGCGCAGACCTGAGCGGCAGCGCAGGCGTGCGCGGCGGCGAGGCCCTCGGCGGCGGGGCCGGGTTCGCCCGCGTCGCCGAGGCGCTGCGGCGGCTCTCGGAGGCGAGGGAAGCCCTGCCTGTGAGACGGTGAGCAGCAGGGCTCGACGGGAGCCCGCGTGGCCGCCACGTCAAAGCGAAGCCCCTCGGCAGCCCGGCCGTGACCTTCGTGAGCGAGACTGAAGCCGGAGACGACCAGCCACAGACGGACGACCATCGGTCACCGACGACCTGTCGGTCACGGACGACCACCGGTCACGACGACCTATCAGTTACAGGGGGGCGGGCGGCGTATGGCGGACCTGTTGCCACAGGACCCGGTCGGCATCGGCGGCTACCGGCTGCTGAGAAGACTGGGTGCGGGCGGCATGGGCCGGGTGTACCTGGGGCGCTCGTCCGGAGGCCGCACCGTGGCCGTCAAGCTGGTGAGGTCCGAACTGGCGGCCGACCCCTCGTTCCGCGCCAGGTTCCGCCTGGAGGTCGAGGCCGCGCGGCGGGTCGGCGCCCGCTGGACGGCGCCCGTGCTGGACGCCGACACCGAGGCGGACACCCCCTGGGTGGCGACCGGTTACATCGCCGGTCCCGGCCTCGACCAGGTGGTCTCCGCCGGAGCGCAGGAGGGCTCGCCGGAGCCGGCCCGGCAGGGGTACGGGCCGCTGCCGCCCGGGTCCGTCCGCGTCCTGGCCTACGGGCTGGCCTCCGCGCTGCTCGACATCCACGGCGTGGGCATCGTCCACCGCGACCTCAAACCCTCGAACGTGCTCCTGACGATCGACGGGCCGCGGGTCATCGACTTCGGGATCGCCCGCGCCCTGGACGAGGTCCCGGAGTCCACCCTGACCAGCACCGGCATGGTCGTCGGCTCCCCCAGCTTCATGTCGCCCGAGCAGATCACCGGCGGCCGGCTGAGCCCGGCCAGCGACGTGTTCTGCCTGGGCGCCGTCCTGGCGTACGCGGCGACGGGCCGTCCGCCCTTCGGCCCGAGCGGCGGCGCGGGCGGGGTGCACGCGGTGATGTTCCGTATCGCCTCCGAGGAGCCCGACCTGGCGGGCCTGGGCGAGGACGGCGGCCCGGGCGGGGGCCCGGCGGGCGACGGCGCGCGGCTCAGGGAGCTGATCGCCGACTGCCTCGCCAAGGACCCGGCCGCCCGGCCGGCCCCCGAGGAGATCGTCTCCCGGGTGCAGCCGGTCGCGATCGGCGCCTCGGCGCCGCCGTGGCTGCCCGCCGGGCTGCTGGCCGAACTGGGCCGGGAGGCCGTGCGGTTGCTGGACACCGACACGCCGCCGTCCGGCTCGGGCGTGCACGGCGGTGGCGCGCCGGACCCGGCGTCGGCGCCGGAGCCGCCGTCAGGCCCGGAGGGCCGGGGTGCGGGCGCCCCGGACCTCGGCACGGGCACAGGCGGGGGCACGGAGCCGGCCACCGGGACCGGCGCGGTGACGCGGCCCGGTGCAGCAGGCCCGGGGGCGGCTGAGCCGGCGACGTCCGTGCTGTCGCAGCAGGGCCGTCGGGCGGGCGAGGGCGCGCCGCCCCGTCGCGTGCGGCGCGGGCGCCGCGTGCTGGTCGCCGCCGCCGCGGCACTCGTCCTGGCGGGGGCGGGGATCGCCGCCGCGAGCGCCGGGCTCGGCTCGTCCGACAACGGCGGCCGGGGCGGCAGCGACCGGGCGGCCACCGAGGTTCCCGACGCCTACCTGGGCACCTGGGTCGGCGCCGTCGAACGGGACGGGAAGCCCAACGGCCAGCACCGCCGCTTCCGCATCACCCAGGGCAAGGAGGGCGAGGTCGTCGCCAACAGCATCAGCCTGGGCACCGACTACGAGTGCAAGAGCGACGGCAAACTCGCCAAGGCGCCCTCCTCGCGGGGCGACGCCGGCGGCGGTGACGAGGCGGGCATCCGGCTCGACACCAAGGTGGTGACGAGCGTTCCCGAGGGCCGCTGTTCGGCGATCGGCGTCCACACGCTGAAGGCCGCGTCGGACGGCACCCTGCGATGGCGGGCCGCGGGCCGTACCGCGACGCTGCACAAGGTCGCCACCCCCGAGCGGGTCCCCGAGGACATGATCGGCCGGTGGGGCAGGCCGCTGTCCGACGGCGGCACCCAGACGCTGTCCATCGGCGCCGACAACTCCGACGACCGCAGCCTGAGCATGGTCTCCGACGGCTCGGAGCACTGCGAGGCGAGGGTGGACCTCTTCGCCGTGGGCGACGCGCGGGGGCCGACCCGCATCGGGCCCCCCGACGTCGACCGTTCCGCGTCGCGCGGCGCCTGCGAGGTCGGCGACTCCTCCACCCTGCGCGTCGAAGGCGGCTCCCTGATCCGCGAGTTCCCCCAGGGCGTGATCATGCGCTACGAACGCCGCCGCTGAGCGCCCTGCCTCCCGGGGACCCGGCCTGGTCTGGTCTGGCCCGGCCCGGCCCGGTGCAGCGCGGTGCGGCCGGTCGGTCCGAGCGGCGCGGTGCGGCCGGTCGGTCCGAGCAGCGCGGTGCGGCCGGTCCGAGCGGCACGCGGCCGGTGGGCTACTTCGTGTCGAGGTCGCGGCGGCGGAAGCCCGCCAGGCCCGCCGCGACCAGGGCCGCGGCCACCAGGGCCAGCAGCACGACCGGCGTCCAGCGCATGTCGGCGGACGGCAGCTGGGGGACGTGCCCGAAGGGGGAGAGGTCGTTCAGCCAGCCGGGCAGGTCGAGGAGCTTGCCGAGATAGCCGACGACGAAGCCGTAGGCGGGTACGGCCCAGGCCAGCGGCGCCGCCCGGGGGACCCAGCCGAAGAGGAGGACGGCGACACCGCCGGTGACCCACAGGGCGGGGGCGTAGGCGAGTCCGGCGCCCACCAGCCGCCAGGTCAGGCCGCTGTCCCCCACGGACGCGCCCCCCGCCAGCCCGAGGCCGAGGGAGCCGGCCAGCAGGACCAGGGTGCCGCCCCCGAGGGCGAGGACCAGGTGCGAGCCGAGCCAGCGGGTGCGGGCCAGTCCGGTGGCCAGAAGGGGCTCGGCACGGCCCGCCGTCTCCTCCGAGCGGGACCGCAGCGCGGCCATCACCACGTGCAGGGAGGCGACGACGGCGACCACCAGCATGATCGTGGACGCGAAGGACTCGACGAAGGAACCCCCCGCCTTCGCGATGGCCTCCCTGACGTCGTCCAGGTCTTTCAGCATGTCGTCGACGTCGCCGAACAGGGAGCCGTACATGGCGCCGAGCAGCAGCAGCGCGGCGCAGAATCCGGCCAGCAGCCCGCGGTGCAGCCGCAGGGCGAGGCCGAGGGGCCGGGTGAGCGCGGCGGAGGCGGTCGGTGAGCCCAGCCGGGGCGGCAGTATGCCGGCCCCCACGTCCCTCCGGGTGCTGAGCACGTACCCGGCGGCGGCCGTGGCGAGGGCCAGCGCGAGCGCGGGAAGCAGCGGCCACCAGCGGTCGTCGACGAACGGGTAGGTGCGCTGGGCCCAGCCGATGGGCGACAGCCACGAGACGGGGTCGGTGCCCACGTCCCCCGCCGCACGCAGCGCGTAGGCGGCGCCCAGGACGGCGAGCGCCATGCCGCTGGCGGCCCTGCCGTGTGCGGACAGTTGCGCGGTGACGGCGGCGACCCCGGCGAAGACCAGCCCGACGGCCGCGTGCGCGGCCCCGTACAGCAGCGCGCCGCCGCCGGTGACGCCGGCCGGTCCCGCGAGGGGGAGCACGAGGGCGAACAGCGCGCCGAGCGCCACGTTGGCCGTGGCCGCCGCGGCGAGGGCCGCGCTGAGGGTGGCGTGTCGTCCCACGACGCCGGAGCGCAGCAGTTCGGCGATGCCCCTCTCCTCGTCGGCGCGGGTGTGCCGCACGACGGTGAGCACGCTCATCAGCCCGACGAGGAGCGCCCCGTAACCGATCATCAGCATGCTGAGCACGGAGGCGGGGGTGAAGTGGGTCAGGTAATGCTCGGGCCCCGTCATGGCGAGCATGGCGGGCCCGCGCAGCGTCTCGATCATGTCGGCGGACTGCGGGGGCACCTCGTGGCCCAGGGCCGGGGAAGGGTCGTCCGGTGCCAGGTCGGCGGCCTTCTGGATGCCCGACAGGGAGACGAGGAGGACGGCCAGAACCCAGGCGGGGAGGCGGAACCGGTCGCGGCGGAGGGCGAAACGGAAGAGGACGCCGGTGCCCGCGAGCGCGGCGCCGCGCCCCGGCGCCCCGCCTGCCTCCCGGCCGCGGAGCCCGCCGTCGCGTGGGGCGGCGTCGGTGACGGTACTCATCGCGAGCCGCCCTCCGTCCCGGCGTCCGGGGCGGCGGCGCCCGACACAGCGGTGTCTGGGGCGGCGGAGTCCGGGGCGGCGGTCCCGCCCGCGGCGCTGCCGTGTGCGGTGGCCGCGAGTTCGTCGCCGTAGTGGCGCAGCATCAGCTCCTCCAGTGTCGGCGGGTGGCTGACGAGGCTGCGGACGCCGAGGCCGCCGAGGTGGCGCACGGCCGCCTCCAGGTGGGCTCCGTCCACGGAGAAGCGCACGCGGGAGCCCTCCGTCCGCAGGTCGTGGACGCCGGGCAGGTCTGCCAGCCCGTACGCCGACCCGTAGACCCCGTCCGCGTGCGCGGAGGGGCCGATCTCGGCCTCGATGGTGGTACGGGTCAGATGCCGCATCTCGCTGAGCGTCCCGGACTGGACGATCCTGCCGAGCCGGATGATGCTCACCCGGTCGCACAGCTTCTCCACCTGGGACAGGATGTGGCTGGAGAGCAGGACCGTGCGTCCCTGGCCCTTGGCCTGGAGGACGACGTCCTGGAAGACGACCTCCATCAGCGGATCGAGGCCCGCCGTCGGCTCGTCCAGCAGCAGCAGTTCCGCGTCGGACGCGAGCGCGGTGATGAGGGCGACCTTCTGCCGGTTGCCCTTGGAGTAGGTGCGGCCCTTCTTGGTCGGGTCGAGGTCGAAGCGCTCGATCAGCTCGGCGCGCCTGGCCGGGTCGATGCCTCCTCGCAGCCGCGCCAGCAGGTCGATGGCTTCGCCCCCGGTGAGGTTCGGCCACAGTTCGACGTCGCCGGGGACGTAGGCGAGGCGCTGGTGCAGTGCGACGGCGTCGGTCCAGGGGTCCGCGCCCAGCAGGCGGGCGGTTCCGGTGTCGGCGCGCAGAAGGCCCAGCAGGATGCGCAGGGTCGTCGACTTCCCCGCTCCGTTCGGGCCGAGGAAGCCGTGCACTTCGCCGGTGGCGACCTCCAGGTCGAGCCCGTCGAGGGCGCGGGTCGCGCCGAAGGTTTTGACGAGCCCGGACACGGAGATCGCCGTGGTCGCGGGGGCTGTCACGGTGGTAGCGGCGGTCATGTTTCTGAAGCTACGCTAGCTTCACAATTTTGTGAAGTTAAGGAAGCGTTAGGGTCTTCGGGAGAACCGCTGATCAGGGCGGCAGGCAGGCAGGCAGGGAGAAGCTGACCGACGTGGCTGACGACGCGAGGGACGAGACCGGCACCGAGGAGAGCGGCACCGAGCCGCGGGACCACCAGGACTACGAGGAGCGGGCCTCCCCGTTCGTCGAACGGTTCGCAGCCGACCTCACGGAGGCGGGCATGCAGCGCATGGCCTCCCGCGCCTTCGCCTGCCTCCTCGCCTCCGAGGACGGCGCCCTCACCTCCGCCGAACTGGGCCGACGGCTCCAGGCCAGCCCGGCCGCCATCTCCGGCGCCGTGCGCTACCTCTCCCAGGTCGGGCTGGTCAGCCGGCAACGCGACCCCGGCTCGCGCCGCGAGCGCTACCTGCTGCACCACGACGTCTGGTACACCAGCCTGCTCAGCCGCGACAACCTCCTCAACCGCTGGCAGGCCACCCTCACCACCGGCGCCGACGCCCTCGGCGGCGACTCCCCCGCAGGCCGCCGCCTGCGGGAGAGCGCCGAGTTCCTCCAGTACATGCAGCAGGAGTTGGAGGCCATGCTGAAGCGCTGGCACGAGCGGCAGCAGGGCTGACCCCCGCCCGGCCTCCGGCCGGAAGAAGCC